>CAYTOM010000086.1:0-5388 GCA_964439335.1 uncultured Peptococcaceae bacterium
AACGATATCCAAAAAAAATATCTCACCAAAATGTTGGACAATACCGACAAATTGACGGCAATTATCGAGCGAGTTTTGGATTGGGCAAAATTAGAAACCAAGCAAACCGAGCTTACTATCGAAGAGGTGAATTTTAATTATCTCTTGTGGGAGGCTATCGATTTGTTGCGTAGTAAAACCCAAGCAAAAAATATCGACCTATCACTCCAAGCTGATGAAGGGTTGGTAATTTATGGCGATAGTGCCAGACTGCGTGAAATTATCATCAATTTAGTCGACAATAGCCTAAAATACACCCCCAATGGTGGCAAGGTCAGCATCTCGGCACTAAAAAAAGATAACTTTTTAGAATTAACCGTCACCGATACCGGTATAGGTATCAGTGCGGAGCAAATGAAAAAATTATTCAAGCCCTTTTCCGGTGGCAATAAACATTACAATAACGAGCCTAGCAGTGGTTTGGGGCTATGGATATGCAAATTGCTGGTCGAATTACACCACGGGGAAATAACTGCCACAAGCACCGAAGGCAAAGGCAGTAGCTTTTTCGTGAAATTGCCTTTAAATGGATAGAATAATTTTTTATTGTGCTATAACGATATCATTGTGGCAACTATTGAAAATTATCATTAAAAATTAAGAATTTTTTTTGCAACTATCGCAATAATATGGTAAGATAATAGAATATAAATTTTACTTCATTTTACAGACATTTTAGGAGGTTTTATTTATGAAAAGCGACATCGAAATAGCTCAGGAAACACAAATGGAACCCATTGCAAAAATTGCCGAGAAATTGGGGATTGATGACAAATATGTTGATTCCTACGGCAAGTACAAAGCTAAAATTGACTATAATATGCTGGCTGATTATCAAGACAAAGCAAACGGCAAGCTCATCTTGGTTACTGCTATCAATCCTACCCCTGCCGGTGAGGGTAAGACTACTACCACTGTAGGTTTAGGCGATGCTTTAAATTTGTACGGCAAAAAAACCGTCATTGCTTTGCGTGAACCGTCCTTAGGACCGGTATTTGGTGTCAAAGGCGGTGCTGCCGGTGGTGGTTATGCACAGGTAGTACCGATGGAGGATATCAATTTGCATTTCACCGGTGATATGCACGCTATCGGAGCAGCAAATAACTTATTGGCTGCGATGTTAGACAATCATATCCAACAAGGCAATGCCTTAGGCATTGACCCCAGACGCATCACTTGGAAACGCTGCGTAGATATGAATGACCGTCAGTTGAGATTTATTGTCGATGGACTCGGCGGTAAAGCTAACGGTACTCCGCGTGAGGACGGATTTGACATTACTGTAGCCAGTGAAGTCATGGCTATTTTATGCTTGAGCAAGGATATTACCGATTTAAAAGAAAAATTGGCTAAAATCGTCGTTGGCTATACCTATCAGGATAAACCGGTAACTGCAGGTGATTTAAAAGCCCAAGGTGCAATGGCAGCTCTGTTAAAAGATGCTTTAAAACCGAATTTGGTACAAACCCTGGCACACAATCCGGCATTTATCCATGGTGGTCCATTTGCCAATATCGCTCATGGTTGCAATAGTATCATGGCTACCCGTACTGCTTTAAAATTAGGTGACTATGTCGTAACCGAGGCAGGTTTCGGTGCTGATTTAGGCGCAGAAAAATTCTTGGATATCAAATGTCGTATTGCTGATTTGAAACCATCGGTCGTAGTTATCGTCGCTACCGTAAGAGCATTAAAATACAATGGTGGTGTAGCGAAGGCTGATTTGAACCAAGAAAATTTAGCAGCCTTAGAAAAAGGTCTGCCTAACTTGCTCAGACATATCGAAAACATTACCCAAGGCTTTGGTTTACCGGCAGTAGTAGCTATCAACCGCTTCCCGACCGATACCGAAGCAGAATTAAACATGGTTTACGAAAGCTGCAAAAAATTAGGTGTCAATGTCGCTTTGTCCGAAGTCTGGGCTAAAGGTGGCGAGGGCGGCTTGGAATTAGCTAAAGAAGTTGTCCGTTTAGCAGAAAACAACGAAAACCCGACCTTAAACTTCACCTATGATGTCAATAGTAGTATCACAGAAAAAATCAATGCTATCGCTACTAAAATTTATCATGCTGACGGGGTAGATTATACACCGGCTGCTTTGAAAGAAATTAAACAATTAGAAGAATTAGGCTATGATAAATTACCGGTATGTGTCGCTAAAACCCAGTATTCCTTTAGCGATGATGCCCAAAAATTAGGCGCACCGACCGGCTTTAATATCACCGTCTCGAAAGTCAAAGTATCTGCCGGAGCAGGATTTATCGTAGTTTTGACCGGCGATATCATGACCATGCCGGGATTACCGAAAGTACCGTCGGCGGAAAAAATCGATGTCGACCAAAACGGCGTCATTTCCGGATTATTCTAAAATCCCAAAAAGTGAGCTGATAATATGGAGGAGCGAATATTATATCGTAGCAGCAGAGGTATTGCCTGATGCCTTGAAAAAGACAGCTATGATTAAAAAGCTGCTCAGCCAAAATTCGCAGCTGACGAAATTACGGTTTTAGCAGATTGCCTAAAAGTTATCACCGAAATGAACGGTCGTATTTTGACCGTCAATCGGGGCTTGCCTATACAGGATACCTCTAAGGCGACCTTGGTTATCGATACCAAAAATATGCGTCTGGAAATAGAAACATTATTGGAAAAACTATACGAAATCGCCTTAGTACGCGAAATCGAAATTTTAGATTAAGACTTTAGCAAAGGGGAGAACACGATGGATGCAGGTGGTAAAGTACACAAAATAGCCTTGTTGGGCTTGGGCACTGTTGGTATGGGTGTCTACAAGCTGGTAGAAGAACGCCAAAAAGAAGAATTTTATTATAAAACAGGCACACGCTTGGAAATTAAAAAAATCTTGGTACGCAATATAGCC
Source organism: uncultured Peptococcaceae bacterium (assembly GCA_964439335.1). Classification (GTDB taxonomy): domain Bacteria; phylum Bacillota; class Peptococcia; order Peptococcales; family Peptococcaceae; genus QAKL01. Next base: position 2,921 of record CAYTOM010000086.1, read on the forward strand.
AAAAAGCGTCCGGAAATATCTGCCGATATTACGATTACCGATAAATGGTCAGATATTCTTAACGATGATGAAATCGACATTATCGTAGAAGTCATGGGAGGCATCGAACCGGCACGCAGCTATATCTTGGACGCCTTAAATGCGAAAAAGAATGTCGTCACCGCTAATAAAGATTTACTGGCTGAGCATGGCAAGGAATTATTAGATGCTGCCAAAAAAAATCATCGTGATTTACTCTTTGAGGCTTCAGTAGCAGGAGCTATCCCCATTATCAGACCACTCAAGCAGTGCTTGGCAGGTAACAACATTGATGAAATTATGGGTATAGTCAATGGTACCACGAACTATATTTTAAGTAAAATGACCGCTGAGGGCATGGATTTTCAAGCCGCACTAGCCAAAGCTACCGAATTAGGCTATGCCGAAGCTGACCCTACAGCAGATATCGAGGGCTATGATGCCGCACGCAAAGTAGCTATCATGGCATCTATTGCTTTTCATTCTCGTGTGGTTTTAAGCGATGTCTATATCGAGGGTATCACCGCAATTTCCGCCCATGATATCAGCTATGCCAAAGAGGCAGGCTATACCATTAAACTAATTGGCGTCGCCAAAAATACTCCGGCAGGAATTGAGGCTCGTGTGCATCCGATGCTGATTCCCTCCGATCATCCTTTAGCCGCAGTCAATGATTCGTTTAATGCGATTTTTGTCCATGCCGATGCTGCCGGTGAAGTCATGTTTTACGGTAGAGGCGCAGGAGAATTACCGACTGCCAGTGCAGTTGTCGGTGATATTATCGATGTCACTCGCAATATCGAGTTTAATTCCTTAGGCAGAATCAGCTGTAGCTGCTATAAAAATCTGCCGATTAAAAATATCGAGCAAATCGAAAGCATGTATTTCTTGCGTATCGAATGTAAAGATGAATCCGGTGTCTTAGCGAGAATTGCCAAAGTATTTGGCGATAACCAAGTAAGCATCAGCCAATTCATCCAAAAAGATGCTGTTGACGGCATCGCAGAATTAGTAATTATTACCCATAAAGTATTTGAATGTGATATCCGTAAATCGGTTGAAGAATTAAACACCTTGGATATGGTGCATAAAGTATCCAGCATAATTCGTGTTTACGGATAAATCGAGCATATTAGGCATAAAGGAGTGACACAAATGGCACTGATTGTCCAAAAATATGGCGGTACTTCTGTCGGTACCGTAGAAAGAATCCAAAAAGTAGCGGAAAATCTGGCTCGTTTTCGGAGAGAAGGACATCAATTAATTGTCGCTGTATCTGCCCAAGCAGGTACTACCGACAGTCTGATCAAGTTAGCCAATGAAGTCGATGAGCACGCTTCTGCTCGTGAGATGGATATGCTTTTGGCTACCGGCGAGCAGATATCAATAGCATTGTTAGCAATGGCTCTAAATAAAATGGGCATTCCGGCAGTGTCATTAACAGGATATCAAGCAGGTCTCATCACTGATGGCGTGCATATGAAAGCGCGTATTTTAGATGTCGCCAATGACCGCATGGAGAAAGAATTAGCCGCAGGCAAAGTAATTATAGTAGCAGGATTTCAGGGATTATCAAAGGATAATGACATTACGACCTTGGGCAGAGGTGGCTCTGATACGACAGCCGTAGCTATCGCCGCTGCATTAGATGCAGATTTGTGCGAGATATATACCGATGTCGATGGCATTTACACCGCTGACCCGCGTATCGTAGACAATCCTCACAAATTAAAAACTATTTCGTACGATGAAATGTTGGAATTAGCTAGCTTAGGTGCCAAGGTCTTGCATCCGCGCTCTGTAGAAGTAGCAAAAATTCATAATGTACGCTTAAGCGTACGCTCCAGCTTTGAGACTGAAAAGGAGGGTACTTTCGTCGTGAATAAAGAAGGTATAGAGAAAAAATTAGTAGTAACAGGTATAGCCAGTGATAAAAATACGGCGAAAATCGGTATCTTTGATGTACCTGATGCTCCGGGCAATGCCGCTAAAATATTTGATACATTGGGCAAATATAACTTAAATGTCGATATGATTATTCAAAGTGCGACCAGAGATAATGGTGTTAACGACATTTCCTTTACTATTCCCAAAAGCGATTTAAGCGCAGCGCGTGATGTATTAGAAAATTTGCGTGCCGAGGTAGGCTTTGGTGAAGTAGTTTACTCCGATGATGTCGCTAAAATTTCGGCGGTAGGTGCCGGTATGGTATCCGTACCAGGTGTCGCTGCCAAGGTATTTACTACTTTGTCCAATGAAAATATCAATATCGAAATGATCAGTACCTCGGAAATAAAAATTTCCTGCATCATTAAAAATCATGATGATAATGTCAATCGTGCTGTGCGTAGCTTGCATGCAGCATTTGATTTAGACAAAATCGAAGACTAAACTAAAGACTGATTTAAAATCTCTTGCAAATTATTTGCAGGAGATTTTTTAATAAGCAT
>CAYTOM010000087.1:0-2316 GCA_964439335.1 uncultured Peptococcaceae bacterium
TGTTAATCGTAATAAAGCCATTATGCATCCAATATTTCGCCATTGTTTTGCCGGTCAAGCACTCACTTTGGGCGATTTCATTTTCATGATGCGGAAAAATCAAATCCTGACCGCCACCATGGATATCAAACTCTGTACCTAGATATTTGAGACTCATTGCCGAGCATTCGATATGCCAGCCGGGGCGTCCCTCGCCCCAGGGGCTTTGCCAAGCAGGCTCACCGGGCTTCGCACTTTTCCAAAGAGCAAAATCCAGCGGATCTTGCTTGCGGGTATCGATTTCTACTCTGGCACCGGATTGCAAATCATCTAAATCGCGACCGGAGAGCTTGCCGTAGTTTTTGTCCTTGCGCACCGAAAAATAAACATCGCCATCTAATTCATACGCATAGCCTTTGTCGATTAATCCTTGGACAAAATTGATGATATCCTCGATATGCTCGCTGACTTTAGGATTCTTCGTCGCCGGCAGAGTATTTAAAGCCTGGGTATCCTTGTAAAACTCCTCGATATAGCGCGCCGCTAATTTTAACGGCTCATCATTTTCCTCATTAGCACGCTTAATGATCTTGTCATCAACATCAGTGAAATTTTGGATATAGGTCACTTTATAGCCAGAATACTCCAGATAGCGGCGAATCGTATCAAAAACCACGATCGGGCGCGCATTGCCCAGGTGAATATAATTATAGGTAGTAGGTCCGCAGACATACATACCTACCTCGCCTTCCTTTTGCGGTATAAAAGGCTCTTTTTTGTTGGTCATGGTATTATAAACCACTAAATTTTCTTTCATGAGAAATATACACTCCTTTTTTGGCAAATAAAAAGCTGCCATCTCCTAGAGACGACAGCCGTGATTCCACTCTAATTCGATAGCCTAAGCTATCCTCAACGGATTTTCACGCAATCCCTGCGGAAATATCTACTTAGCTTTCGATATTTCGACTCCCGGAGGCACTTGGGATCAAGGAGAATAGTTTTTTCGCACCTACAAAAACCTCTCTGCAATTCTCGCCATGATCTTACTTTTCCGTTCACAGTCTTTCTGATATACAATTAAATATGCAGGCATATATATTTTATCCAATAGGGCACTTTTTGTCAAGCTAATTTGCCTGTTCTGTCTATAAATATGCTGACATATATTATGTAGATCCACTCGGAAAGGGCGTGATGATATTTAGACGCATATTTGAGCTGACCAACACCATATATAGGCACAATCTCCTGCGCCATCTCCACGATTTCGCAGTTTTAGACGAGCAATATGCCCAATACCACTACACCTGCAATCAAGTAGATTTAGCCATAATTCAAAAAGAATTTTCCTCTGTATATCCGCCAATCAACCGCCTCTATCGTTTTAACCCGCCGCAAAAGATACCGCTTATCATCTACAAAGACCCTCTCCAAATGCAAAATATCATTCGCAGCCCTATCAAGCAGCTACCCATGGGCATTTACTGGCTGGGGCAAATACACATCTTAGCCCCATCAGCCTGGCTGGACGGCGATGAGCAAGAGAAAAAATGTACCTTCGAGCTTTTGGGACCAATCGCCCACGAATATACTCATTACATCATTGATTACGCTACCTATGGCAACTATCCCAAATGGTTCAGCGAGGGACTGGCACAATACACCGAGCAATTACTGGCTAAATTGCCACCGGATAGCACCGCCGGTCTTTTGGGTAATGATTATTATGCCTTAGAAGAACTGGAATACTACTTTGATTTACTGCCCAATCAGCAACTCGTGTATTTAGAATCCTTTTTAGCAGTATCAATTATCATCGAAAGATTTTCCTTTGATTTTGTACGGCAATTATTAGACCTTTTAAAAAATAACGACAACCTAATGACCATATTAAGCCGAAAAAATCTCAACTATCCTACCTTTAATTTGCTTTTACAAGCGAAATTAAAAAATATCCGAAAAAATTTTGCTCAATCTAGGCTGGAAAATGGATAATTATCTTGACAAAAGCTGTATCTTTCGCTAAAATAGATAAAGTACCTTGGAGAGATACCCAAGCGGCTGAAGGGTTCGGCTTCGAACACCGATAGGCGGGTAACTCCCGCGCGGGGGTTCAAATCCCCCTCTCTCCGTAAAAAGAGTTCATCGAAAGATGAGCTCTTTTTTTATTTGGGGGATTTGAACGCAAGCCGGGCGCCGAGCAAGCAGCGAGGAAAAAGCCCAGCGCAGCCGGCGTGATATATCTTGGTTGCGGAAAGCAACCAAGGGAGTATGCAGGAAAAAGCCTATTTTCAATGGCTGGGGTGCGGATTTCGATCCTTCATCACAAAAAAG
>CAYTOM010000087.1:2416-5386 GCA_964439335.1 uncultured Peptococcaceae bacterium
AAAAGCCTATTTTCAATGGCTGGGGTGCGGATTTCGATCCTTCATCACAAAAAAGCTGATCGCATATAAACCGGCAATTCCCACCACCGCATAAATGATCCTGCTTACCAATGCTGCTTGCCCACCAAAAATCCACGCAACCAAATCAAAACTAAAAAATCCTATCAATCCCCAATTTACCGCTCCGATAATTACAATTGCCAAGACAATCTTGTTCCATAAATCCATAATGTTGCCTCCTTTTTCATCATTTAAGCTAAATTATCTGTCCGAAAATAGTATGCCCTGCTTAATAAAACCTATACACAAATCCTCTACATCTTTTTCGCAAAATTTGCAACTTAGCCTTGCTTATTTCGCACTTTTAGAGTATAATAAATCATCAAGATTAGATTATTGTGCGTTAGACTGTTGTCTTATAGTGTCAGCCGGGCGGGAGGTGCCGCTGAACGAAATGCTTTTTGCTGCGGTACAATAATCGCTCCCATTAGTTGGTTTATCAAACACTTCCCCATTTTGGTGAAGTGTTTTTTATTTCTTCTTTTGCCGGAAAATCTTACTCCAAATTTTTTCGGAAAGTTGGTCAAAATATGAATTACGAAGAATCATTAGCATATTTAGACGAAATCGCCTTAGTAGGCAGTTCTTACGGTCTGGATACCATGCAGGAATTAATGCGTCGCTTGGACAATGTCGAAAAAAATCTATCATTCGTCCATATCGCCGGTACCAATGGCAAAGGCTCTATTTTAGCCTATACCTCTTCTATTCTGCGACAAAGTGGCTACAAAACAGGGGTCTTTTCCTCGCCTGCCCTTAATTCCTTTCGCGAGCGTATCCAAGTGAACGGTGAATACATCACCAAAGAAGCTCTTGCTCGCCACACTACCCATTTAAAGCAAATCTGCACCGCTATGGTCGCTGATGGTTTTCATCAACCTACTTACTTTGAATTATCCCTGGCATTAGGCTTATTATATTATGCAGAAACCAACTGCCAAATAGTCGTCCTGGAGGTTGGATTAGGCGGTAGATTAGATGCGACCAATATCATCACTCCGCTGGTATCGGTCATAGCCTCGATTTCCTTAGATCACACACAACTTTTGGGTGATACTTTAGCGGAAATTGCTACAGAAAAAGGCGGTATCATTAAGCCATACATTCCTATCGTCATCTCTCCGCAAAAAGAAGAAGCTACCCTTACCCTAAAAAATATTGCGGCAGAAAGAAAAAGCCCCTTTATCAGCGTCCGGCGCCAGGATATAAACAAACTCAGCGCCACTCGCGACGGGCAGTATTTTAGCTATAAAAGCGAAAATATCAGCGCTGATGATATTTTTATCACCCTTTTGGGCGAGCATCAGCTCGAAAACGCCGCCACCGCCCTAGAGACAGTTAATTGCTTGCGCCAAGCAGGCTTTGTGATTACCGACGAAAATATTACCCGAGGCTTTGCCAATGCCAAATGGCCCGGCAGACTAGAGCGCATCGCCCAAAATCCCGATTTCATCGTCGATGGCGCGCACAATCCCGATGCTGCTTTGCGCTTGGCTCAAGCCCTGGAGACCTATTACCATGATACTCGCAAAATATTTATCCTGAGTATCCTGGCAGATAAAGACTACAGCGATATTTTGCGCTTGACATTACCCCTAGCCGAGACGGTCATCGTCACTACAACTGACAATCCTCGCGCGCTATCCGCCGCTGAATTAGCCGCAAATGCTCGCCAATTTAACCAAAATATCATTATCTGCCCCACTTTAGCCCAGGCTGTCGCTAAGGCACAGGACATCGCCAATCCTACCGATGCCATCATCGCATTCGGCTCATTAACACATTTAGGTGAAATCACCAATCTCGTAACTAACACCCCCAAGGAGGACTAATAAAATGGTTGACATAGAAAAAGCCCAGGAAGCTGTGCGTTTATTATTAGAGGCAATCGGCGAGGACCCTGAGCGCGAAGGACTGCTTGAAACCCCTAAAAGAGTAGCACAAATGTACACAGAGCTTTTATCAGGCTACGAAGAAACTCCGGAAACACATTTGAGCAAGACCTTTAATGTCGAAAATAACGATATCGTCATCGAAAAAGATATCCCTTTTCACTCGCTTTGCGAGCATCACCTGCTACCGTTTTTCGGTCAGGTACACATCGCCTATATCCCTAACGGCAAAGTAGCCGGATTAAGCAAATTAGCGCGCTTAGTCGAAATGTATGCTCGTCGCTTGCAATTACAGGAGCAAATGACCGCCCAAATCGCCCAAAGTCTCATGGACTATCTACCATGTGCCGGCGTGATGGTCGTAGCGGAAGCGGAGCATATGTGCATGAGTATGCGCGGTGTCAAAAAGCCCGGCACCAAAACTCGCACCATCGCCTGCCGCGGAGTATTTGCCGATGATAATGTCTTAAAACAAACTGCCTTGGATTTGATGCTCAAATGACCTCCACGCAAATCACACAAATCCTCGACCACCCCTTATATCGAGAATGCTTGCAAAAATTAATCATTTCAGAGCAAAATCGCCTGTACTGCAAGCATGACCTCAGTCATTTTTTAGATGTGGCGCGCTTAGCCTATATCTATATTTTGGAGCATAATTTGCCCTATGAGCGCGAGCTCATCTATGCTGCCGCTCTTTTGCACGATATCGGCAGAGCCTATGACAATAGTGCTCACGACAAATTATCTGCCGAAATTGCCACTAAAATACTGCCGGAATGTGGTTTTAGTACCACAGATATCAGCACTATCACCGCCGGTATCCTGCATCACCGCCATAATGACAGCACGCATGAGCTGGGCAATATTCTCTACATCGCCGATAAGAAATCGCGTAATTGCTTTGCTTGCCCTGCCCATGACAGCTGTAATTGGTCGATTGAGAAGCGAAACGCCACTATTTGGAGGTAAATATGATCAAAAATATGCAAATAGGTCCTAGTAATTTTACCTTTGG
>CAYTOM010000088.1:0-5381 GCA_964439335.1 uncultured Peptococcaceae bacterium
ATTCCATCGCCAGTTTCTTCTTATACACATATTCCTTTCTGGCATCATAAATGTACTCAATCCTGCCATTTACTTCATACCCTACCGCATAAAAAGTCTGATTAAACACATCGTGCGGACGCAACTCATTAGAAATACTATTGCGCTCTTCATTTAACTCCCGCAATAATATCTGATAATCCTTTTTCCCCAATTTCTTGTGGTTCATTGCCCATACCAGCGTACTTTCAAACAAATCAAACGCCATGCGGTCAAAACTATACTTAATCGAGCCCATATACTCACCCAGCAAATCCGCCGCACTATCCTGCCACATACTATCCGCTAAATCCTGCAATTCAGCTAAAAACTCCGTACTATAGCGTTTTTGCATAATTTTTGCCGTATCCTTTTTCAAATCCAGTGCCAACAATTCCTTAAACCCTCGAGGGATAGGCTTTTTAAAAAAATTCTCCGCGACCACCGTCGGATATAAATCCTCCAAAACCGCATTCTCCAAAAAATCGTACACCTTAGCCGCGTCCATGCTCAACAAATAATTTCTTTCCCCATTTTGCATATACGCACTACCATAGGCTGTCATCTCCACATCATAATAGCCCATTTCAGCCTTTTTACCTACATCTAATGCGACCAGCACATCACGGTACATCGACCTAATCGATTCCTCACTCAGCATAATATCCCCACCTCCCCACGCACAATATCGGCAATATTAGACTGCACAGCTACCTCTAACCGCACCTCATTATGCTTGCCGATCTCCAACTGCACCGGATAACCGAAAAACTGCGATAACAAATCCTCCGTAAAAATATCAGCCGTTTTCCCCTTAGCAAACACCTTGCCCGCGGATAACAAAAGCGCATTATCAAATATCTCGATAATTTCCTCCGTATAATGCGTCACATACACAATCGTCATCTCCGGAGTACCGGATAGCTTTCTAATCGAATCAAACAAATGCTCCCTATTATACACATCTAAACCACTGCATGGCTCATCTAAAATCAAAATCTGCGGATTATTCATCAAAGCCCTGGCAATCATCACATTTTGTCGCTGTCCTTTTGACAACATATCAAAAGAATGTGCCAACAAATCCAAAATACCTAACTCACGCGCGATACTTTGCGCACGCTTCACATCAGCAAGCGTCAGCCCATAATTCAAGCTCAGTGTTCCAAATTTCCCCGACAAAATAATATCCAGCACCGATTCCTTGGTATAATGCTTATCATAAAACGACCCACTGACCCAGCCTATCCTTTGGCGCAATTTTAGCACATTCTCTTTTGTATACTCCTCGCCAAAAATTTTTAACTCTCCGCTACTATAATTCTTATACCCGGCAATAATCGACAACAAAGTCGTTTTACCACTACCATTTAACCCATATACCACCCAGTTCTCACCGGCATTAATCTCCCAATTAATATCTCGCAATAAATAACTCTGCCCCATTTTACAGGACAAATTTTTAATTTGGATAATAGGCGCCATTATTCACTCGCCTCACTCTCCAAATCCTTATCCTTTAACACAATACACTCCCCGATAAAATTCTCATTCATATCCAAATCAACTTTAAACCCATTATTGTCCATGATACCGATATTTTGGCATACCCATGCCATCAGCTCACTGACCTTAGCCACATTCATCTGGATAATAGCGTCCGTATTGTCCATATTCGCAAAATAATTAAACTCCGTCTGCTCGACAAAAAATTTCGCACTCCTATATATCTCCGGCTCCACTCCAAACTCTATCCGATCACAATGCTTGCAAAAAATCTCAATTCTCGCATCATCTAAATCACTGAAAAATATCTGCCTTAACTTCAATTCGCCACCGCAATACTTACACACACAGCGCTTTGCCCTATCTTTCAGCATATCCAACCGACTCTCTGCCTGAAACAAACTACTATCCATCACCAAAACCTCCTCATACCTCATTCACACTACCTAAAACTGACCATGGCACGGTATAAACCGTGCCATGAAATATTTCTAACTATTAATACTCCTGCTCTAAAATCTGATATACAGGCGCACCCTCGCATTGTGCAGGCATTCTCACACCGCCAAGCACTGCCACAGTCGGTACCAAATCCACCTGGCGAATAATACGCTCGGTCTCAAAGCTCTTCTTCAAGCCCTTACCGGCAGCAATGAAGATTGGGGATAACGATGTATCTTGCTCACCATAGCAAGTAGACAAACCATCACAATGGTCATAGTTATAGCCCTCTGCTGTCCAGTAGCAAATATCGCCGCATTCCGGACCGCCATAGCCCAAAAGCACCGCATCTCTATTACGCAGCGCAATCGCTATGACACGCTTGCCGGTATCAGGATGTCTATAACCATACAAATCAGTCATGATTTGCTCCTCTAATTCATACTTATCCTTAGGATCTACGATACCATACTTATCGCGACCTTTCAGGTTAATATAAATATTATTACCATGAATAGCAATAGCTCTGGTTCTGGACCAATCAATTTCCTTTATCTCCTTGCCATTTTCATCAGTCTTCATATAGGTATAGCCCAATTCATTCATTACACGGACATTTACACCACTTAAATCACCGATAAATGCCGGCAAATGCTCCGGTCCAACCAAAGCATGATCTGAAAAGACAAATACAGTCCAATCTTTCTCCAAATATTCCAAGAAAAAGCCGATATAATAATCTGCTAATTTATACAATCTTTCCAACCACTCACCATACTCTTCCTCAGTATGCTTATTCTGACCATGATCCTTTAAATAACGGACAAAAGTATGGAATACCAAGTCCACAGCATGATAATGAGAAAAGATAATCTCTATCCCCTCTTGCTCGATCATATATTTCAAAGACTCAGCCTGCCACTTAGCGATTTCATACCAGCAATCCAACATGCATTGATACAACTCCGCATCTTGACCATACAGCATAGAGCTCGGCGGTGGGAAACCAACATTATCAGTAATAGCTTTATGAATGCGTACCGGATGGAACAAAGCATCAGCCGTAATATCCATAGCAGCAGAAATATAAATTCTGACACGACTGCCATCAGGAGCAATTTCTAACGCCTTGAAATTACGATTTACCATATAGCGTTTATCATTTTTGTAACCCTCATCAATGATACCGTAAACCATTTCTCCTACAGTCAAAACGATCATCGGCTCAGTATCTTTTTTGCTCTTATAAATAGCTACCTTATCATAAACGCCATCTTCGTTTTTCAAAACCAAAGACGGTCTGCGAATAAATCCACCACCCAAAAGAATGATAAATTCTTTCGCCCCAGCCGGAGCACTAGCCCAGCCACTCGGCTCACTAATCGGTGACGATACACCGTCAATCGGCAAATTCATACCCTCTGTCAAGCCTAAACCACCGGCACCATCGATAATAAACTCTCTCATCTCCGCACCGGGAGCAGTACCACCGGCTAAATCCGGTCTATCCTCTTTTTCATCTAAATCCAAATCCTCAATTACACAAGGTGCCTTAGAATCAGTAGCCATTCTAGGCAAGAACTTTAATTCCTTATTATTCACATTAGCACCGAAAATCAACTCGCCCTCGACTTGCGCCGTAGACATATTAACACTGCCGGGAGCAGTACCGTCTACTACATATAAATTTTCGCTATCACTTGTTGGTGGCCATGCGCTGCCGGGCCAATGCCACACCAAAGTCTTTTTGCCTGCCTCAGCAAAGCAATTCCATAACGGCTCAGCCTTACACAGACGAGAATCCATATTATATTCCATGACATCTAAATCAGTCTTGGATTGTCTAAAGAAATTTACAATACCATGCACATTAGCATAGCAACCGGTAGCCATCGTAGTCCACATCGGCGGAGTAACAGTCGGCTGACCACCTAACATCACCAAATCATGACGCTGCGCACCGGCATCGATAAATTTTTTCGTATTAGGCATCAACCCCTGATCCACAAACTTTCTGGTCAAGCGTGGATCCAAACCATCTAAACCAATCAACATAATTTTTTCTGAAGCCGCTTTTCTTTGTAACATGATAAATCCTCCTTAAATAAAAATGATTTCACCAAAAGCAAATATAATATATTGCTCCTCTTGCTTTATCTGTATTTTACATCACTATAATAAATATATAAATCATTTTTATTTTGTTTAGATATGTCTTGACAAGTATTTGTTGTCACTGCTATACTAATAATAGCAATCTATCTAACTATTACTGGAGATGTTTCTATGGAATTAAAACAACTCGAATACCTCATTGCCGTTGCCGAGCAAAGCTCCATGCACGCCGCTTCTGATAAGCTCCATGTCTCCCAACAAAATATCAGTCGCACCATCAAGCAATTAGAAGACGAACTCCATGTCACTATCTTTGCGCGGACACCATCAGGCTGTGTCCTCACCCCCGATGGCAAAAATATTTATCGCCAAGCCTGCACTATCGTCAAGCAAGCCAACGATTTAAAAAACGCCTACACCTCAGAAATATCTCCCCCACCACTACATGGCTCCCTCCAAATCTATTTTTCCAACCAGACTAACATTTTTCTGGACACCTACCTCGTATCATTCATGCAAAAATATCCCAATATTACCCTCACCACGACCGAGCTTTCCACCGAAAGCATCATCTCTGCCGAGCAACAATCCATATCCTTTGTCACCCTTTCTCTGGATCGCCTCAATAGACACAAAAGCTACCTCTCACAACACTATAGCTGCTATCTACTCCTCAGCGAGCCCTTGCGCGTCATTATGAACAAAAATAACCCCTACGCCAACCAATCCAGCATCTCATTAAGCAAACTATCCAAATTACCCTTTGTCATTTTCAGCTCCTCTATCGATAAAATATCTACCAATGTCCAAACCATCTTAGACCAAAATATCTCCTTAAACCTAAAATATTGCTCTAATTCCACCTCATCATTATCCCATTTCCTCCAACAACACATGGCATTTTCCTTAACCACCAAAAGCCAACTCCTACAATCACCGGATCCCTCCATCGTTTCCGTCCCTATCAAAGAGCGCCTCTACATAGCCTATTGCTTTTTGGTGCCAAAAACCTCCCTCACTCCACCCCAGCAAGCATTCTACGATATTTTTCTCGCCAATACCCCCTCTACTACCCAAAAACTGTTTTAGGCACAAATCCCACTTTTTTTCAATCCATACATCATTTGTATGGATTTTTTACATACAAAAAAGAGCGACCACCGCCGCTCCTAAAATCATCATTTCTTCAATACCGCCAAAACATAATCAATATGTTCAACCGCCCTCATTTCCGTACGATCAGCAATATGCCTCTTCATTTGTGGCTTTATTCCTCTTCCTTTTTCTCTCCATCTGATACT
>CAYTOM010000089.1:0-5295 GCA_964439335.1 uncultured Peptococcaceae bacterium
TAACACTCCTGTCACTACCTGCTGCTCCGGTCTGGTGCCCCAACGAATCAAGGCAATCGGAGTTTGCGGATCTTTTCCGTATTTCACTAATTGACCGACAATTTTCGATAAATTGCCGACACCCATCAAAAATACCAAGGTACCGGGATCGGTAGCCAGACGCTGCCAATTAATGCTACTATCCTCTTTGGTGGGATCCTCATGACCGGTAATAACGGTAAAAGTTGAGGTGAAATCACGATGTGTAACCGGAATACCGGCATAGCAAGGTACAGAAATAGCGGAAGTAATACCCGGTACTACTTCAAATTCGATTCCTGCGGCACGCAAGACTTCGGCTTCTTCGCCACCACGACCAAATACATAGGGGTCGCCGCCTTTTAAGCGGACGACATATTTACCCATCAAACCCTGCTCAACCAATACTTGATTGATTTCGTCTTGGGTCAAGGTATGACGGTCAGGGGATTTGCCGACATAGATAAGCTCGCAATCGTTTCTTTTATAGGAAAGCAAGCGCGGATTGGCTAAACGGTCATAAACGATGACATCAGCTTTTTGGATACATTCCAAGCCTTTTACGGTAATGAGCTTGACATCTCCCGGGCCTGCTCCGATTAAATACACTTTTCCTTTATTCATATGGTCAACTCCTGTCTGATTTCTGCTAATATTTCATCAGCACCTAAGGCGCTCAATTCTGCTGCCAGTTTTATGCCTAAATTTTCGGCTTCATCTATACCGCCTCTGATATCGCGACGAATGACACGCTTACCATCTAAGGAAGCAACCAAGCCTTTAAGATAGATTTGCTCATTTTCGATTACCGCATGAGCGGCAATAGGTATCTGGCAACCACCCTCTAAAGCACGCAACAATGCTCGCTCTGTTTGGACACAAATTGCGGTCGTAGGGTCGTTAATTTTACTGATAAGTTCTAGGATTTCGGCATCATCAGCACGACACTCGATACCGATTGCGCCCTGGCTGACTGCCGGCAAGGATAATTCTATCGGCAAATATTCGCTGATTTCCGCACTCCAGCCCATACGGATAACTCCGGCTGCGGCTAAGATTAACGCATCAAAATTTTCCTCGTGCATTTTACGCATTCTGGTATTTAAATTGCCACGCACATCACAAATTTTTAAATCAGGACGCAAATTTTGAATTTGCGCTTTGCGTCTAAGTGAGCTGGTACCTACCTTGGCTCCTTGGGGCAAGGTCTCAAAAGTATAACCATGAGGCGAAATAATGACATCGCGCGGATCCTCGCGTTTTAAGATACTGCCGATGATTAAGCCTTTGACTAAATTCGTCGGCACATCTTTCATGCTATGCACAGCTAAATCGGTCTCCCCATCTAGCATCGCCTGCTCTAATTCTTTGGTGAATAATCCTTTATCGCCTACTTTGGCTAAGGAGACATTTAAAATTTTGTCACCTTTAGTTTTTACCGGAACTATTTCAAAAGTATATTCATCAGTTATTTTTTCCAGCTCTGCCACGACAAATTCGCTTTGCCACATAGCCAATGCACTGTCACGGCTGCCGATTTTTATTACTTTTTTGCTCATTTTTATACCTCCGACTCTTCGTCTAAATCTAAAAGGTCATTAAAGGCTCTGATATAGCAGTCGAAACGATCCTCGTTTTCTCCGGCTAAGGTTTTTAAATTGACGATAGGCTTATGTAGCCAGCGACTCATAATACTATGCGCTAATTGCTCGATAATCCTCTGCTCTCGGGGAGTGATATCCTCGATACGATGAATAGCGCGCTCTACCTCTTCTTTTTTGATGCGCTCGGCTTGAGCACGCAGGCGGACAATAGTCGGCACTACTGCCAATGTATCTATCCAATAAAAGAAATTATCTACTTCCTGCTCGATGATAGTCTTCGCTTTAATTGCTTCTTGGCGACGGCTTTCTAAATTATGCTCGACTTGATTTTGCAAATCGTCAATGTCGAATAAGATTACATTATCTAATTCCGCTACTGCAGGCTCGATATCTCTGGGTACGGCGATGTCTATTAATAATAATGGCTTTTGCCGATTAGCCAAAGCAGGTGCCAAGGTGCTTTTTTCGACGACATATTTCGGCGATGAGGTACAGCTGATGACGATATCCGCTTTAGGCAAGTAATCTAAAAAATCGCTCAGTTTTGCCGCTGCCCCACCAAACTCATTCGCCAGCTTTTGGGCTTTTTCGTAGGTACGATTAGCGACAATTACTCCGGAAATGCCATTGCTGACTAAATGTCTGGCGGCTAATTCGCTGGTTTCTCCGGCACCTAGGATAAGCACCGAGCGCCCATCTAAGGAGCCAAGCTCGTTTTTAGCCAACTCTACTGCGGTCGAGCTAATCGAAACCGGTTGGCGGTCGATATAGGTCTCGGTACGCACTCTTTTGCCGACAGACAAAGCAGTCATAAAAAGAGTATTGATAATATTATTGGAAAAAGCACATTCCAAGGCTAAATTATAGGCGTCTTGCACCTGACCTTGGATTTGGCTTTCGCCTAAAATCATCGAATCTAAGCCACCGACGACTTCAAATAAATGATTAACGGCAGCTCGGTCTTCAAAAATATATAAATACTTGGTCATCTCATCGATAGCCAAACCGCTGTATTCACTGAGCCAATTTTCGACTTCTCGTTTGGCTTTATAGTGATTAGAGGCAGAAAAATAAAATTCTGTGCGGTTGCAGGTCGATAAAATAGCCATGCCGTCAATATTTTGCATATTTTTTACAATTTCGGCATTAGCTTTAATGCGGGGCTTGGACATGGATAATTTTTCTCTGACCTCGACCGGTGCGCTTTTATGGTTTACTCCAAGTAAGATAATAGACATTCTTTCACCCTATCCTTAAGTGTAGCTATTGATTCTTTCTCAAGCGATGAATAATCGATTTCCGCTAGGCTTTGCAAAAATTCACGCCGTTTTTGTGCGTCTTTTATTTTATCTAGGGCTTCAACTCGAGCCCAAGCAACAATTTCTAAAACTTCAGCATATTCATCGGGAATACTTTTCTCCAAATCCATGCGTATTTTGCGACTTAATGCCGGACTGGCTCCTCCGGTAGATACCGCTACCAATAAATCGCCTTTGGTAAAATATGAATTGACAATAAACGAGCTTTCCAGTGGTTCATCAATGACATTGACCAAAATATTGTTTTGGTTGCAATACTCCGCAATTTGATGATTTACAGCGCGATTATCAGTGGCAGCGACAACTAAAAAAGCGTTTTTGAGCATATCGTCTTGGTAAGAGGTATTTAACCAAACAAATTGTCCTAAGGATAATTGCGCATTTAATTTAGGATGCAAATCAGGCGAAATGACGGTAACTAAGGCTTCTTGCTTAAGCAAGGTATTAATTTTACGCACTGCGACCTCGCCTGCTCCGACGACGATGCATTTTTTATTTTTTAAATTTAGGCAGATGGGATAGGTAAAAGCCATCAGAAACCCCTCTCGATTACATATTTAGCGCTTAAAACAAAGCCTTTTTTGCCTTTTTTCTCCGGTAGCTGCTCGATTAAGCGCTTTGCTTCATCTATATAGCGTTGGCAATATACATTGGTATCCTCGATACCGTGGTATTTTTTGATAATTTGCAGAGCCTCCTCTACTTCGCTCTGTCCGGCTGGGAAATGAGTAGTAATTAACTCTATCAAGCGTGCTTTCTCCGGAAAATCCTTTTGCAAGACTAAGATAGTCGGCATAGTCATGATACCCTGCGCTAAATCATTACCGGCAGGCTTGCCTAAATCTTTAGCACTCATTTCCATGTCCAAAAGGTCGTCTTTGATTTGAAATGCCATACCCATATTATAGCCGATATCGTAAAAAGTTTGCACTTCTTCCTGTGAAGCATCACTCGCCATCGCTCCTAATTGGCAGCAGACGGCAAATAAAAGAGCTGTCTTTCGATTAATACGGTAATAATAGTCCTCTAGAGTTTGGTTGATATCATATTTACTGTTAATCTGCTCGACTTCGCCGTAGCACATCTCGCAGGATAAATTGCCTAAAACTTGCATCATTTCACGCCCATGTGGCAGGCTATTAACCATAGCCAAGGCTTTAGCTAAGATATAATCCCCACTATGCAAGGCTCTGTAGGGACCTATTTCGTAAAAAAGGGTCGCTTGTCCTCGTCTGGTAGGAGATTGGTCAATGATATCATCATGAATCAAGGACGACATATGCACGATCTCCATAGCCGCTGCTAATGGAACGACATTTTTCGCATTGTCATAAAAAGACGCGGTCATAATGACTATAGCCGGGCGCAAGCGTTTGCCTCCGGCGTGCAAGGTATGTAACGCACCATCGGCAATATCTTTATGCTCAAAATGCAAGAATTGGTCTAAATATTTTTCGACATTTGCACATTCCTGCTGTATTTCTTTATTTGTTTTAAAAATATGTGCCATGCTCATTACATTACCTCAAATTTCTCTCGTTAATTTTTAGATATTTTTTAATAAATCGGTGGTTGATTTTATCACAGTTTTCGGATCGATATCTATTTTAAAGATATTTTTGAAAATTTCTTGCTGTTCTGCGGATATTTCCGTCAAATTATTTATCCCCTGCTCATAAAGCGAATTTTTGCTAAATGCTTCACCCAGTTTATACGCTAATGACAATTTTTTGCTGCCGACCAATCGTGCGGTCAAGACTGCCAATTCGGCAAATTGAGCTTCTTCGACAGCTTCAAGCGCACATTTTTGGGCGAAATAATCGACTTCTTTAGCGTTTAAGCTCTGCAAATAGCCTAAATAATCATCTATATATTCACTGTATGCGCCGGTAGAGAGTATTTCTATGACTTTGCCGTACAGCAAATCGCCTAAAAGTATGGGAAATTGCATTTTTCCCGGGAAATTATCTTGCTCATCATTATCGATAGCAAAATGTATTTTTGCAGATAGATAAACCAAGGTTGATACTAATCCTAAATGCTCAGCTTTATCTATAGATAAATGCTCTATTTCCGCAAAAAATCTGGCTTCCTGGACAAAAAAGAGGAAATCCTGCAAATAAAAATCCATATCAAGCAAAGTAAAAAAATCATTATTGCGTAAAGCAAATATTTCAGCATATTGTTCTTTTAAAAATTTATTATCTAAGATTAAATCGCTTGTCGGCATAAAACAGTCTCCTCTCTTTCAACAATATATTTTAACATATTTCTAAAGAAATTAACAGTACAAAGTTCTGTCTTGAGCTATTAATTTATGTTATATATAGAAATGCTTATTAAAAAATCTCCTG
>CAYTOM010000090.1:0-5291 GCA_964439335.1 uncultured Peptococcaceae bacterium
TATGACAGAGCTCTAGCGGCTGATCCTGTATCGGCATATGGCGGTATCATCGCTTTAAATCGTACTGTCGATCAAGCTACTGCCGAGCATATCATCGAAACTTTCATGGAGGCAGTTATTGCACCGGAGTTTACCGCAGAGGCAGTAGAGGTTTTGAAAACTAAGAAAAATTTGCGTATTTTACCGGTAGGTGAGCATACCGATGAGCCGGAATTATGGATCGAAAAAATCAGCGGTGGCTTTTTATTGCAGGAGCAAGACAGTCATCATTTGACTAAAAATGATGTTAAAGTAGTCACCAAAAAAGCACCTACCGAGCAAGAATTAGACGAGATGTTGTTTGCTTGGAATATCGTCAAACATGTCAAATCCAATGCTATCGTCGTCACCAAAGACCAGCAGACATTAGGTGTCGGGGCAGGGCAGATGAATCGTGTCGGTGCAGCTAAAATCGCTTTAGAGGAAGCAGGCGAAAAAGCTATCGGCGCAGTGTTAGCATCTGATGCCTTTTTCCCATTTAGCGACAGTATCGAGACGGCACACGAAGCAGGTATTACGGCGATTATTCAGCCTGGTGGCTCTGTGCGTGACCAAGAAGTCATCGATGCGTGCGATAAATACGGTATTGCGATGGTTTTCACCGGCATTAGACATTTTAAACACTAAATTTAGGAGTAACATTATGAAAATATTAGTCGTAGGTAGTGGCGGACGCGAGCACGCTTTGGTCTGGAAACTGGCGCAAAGCCCCTTAGCAGAAAAGATTTATTGTGCTCCGGGCAATGACGGCATGAAAGAAGCCGAGTTAGTCCCAATCAAAGCCGACGATTTAGACGGACTGTTGGCGTTTGCCTTAAAAGAAAAGATTGATTTGACAGTAGTAGGGCCGGAAGTACCGCTTACTATGGGTATCGTAGATTTATTTCAAGCAAATGGCTTGAAAATATTCGGTCCTAACAAATTAGCTGCCGAAATCGAGGGCAGTAAAGCATTCTCGAAAGATTTAATGCAAAAATACGGTATTCCTACCGCGAAATACGGCGTATTTACCGACAGCACCGCCGCCAAAGCCTTTGCGGCAACTATCGGTACGCCTATCGTCGTTAAAGCCGATGGCTTAGCCGCCGGTAAAGGCGTACTTATCTGTGAAACTGTGAATGAAGCCGAGCAGGCAATCGATGATATTTTGTTGGATAACAAATTTGGTTCTGCTGGATCTCGGGTCATAATTGAGGAATTTTTAGTCGGTCAAGAGGTCAGTGTCTTGGCATTTGCTGATGGTGAGCATATTAGACCGATGGTCTCGGCACAGGACCACAAGCGTATTTTTGATAATGACCAGGGGCTTAATACCGGTGGCATGGGCGCTTACTCTCCGGCACCGATTTATACCGAAGAAGTGCGCCAAATCGTCGAAAAAGAGGTTTTAGAAAAAACTCTGGCTGCCATGAAAGCCGAAGGTCGGGCATTTAGCGGTGTATTATACGCCGGATTGATGCTAACGAAAGACGGCCCCAAAGTATTAGAATTTAATGCGCGTTTTGGCGATCCGGAAACTCAGGCGGTTTTACCTCGCTTAGAAAGCGATTTAGTTCAAATCATGCTGGCTGTCTGTGAGCAAAAATTGCCGGAAGCCGAAATCAAATGGTCAGATAAGCCATGTGTTTGTGTCGTATTAGCCAGTGGTGGTTATCCGGAAAGCTCGGAAAAAGGCAAGGTCATTACCGGCTTAGAGAAAGCCGCTAAAAAAGCTACCGTATTTCATGCTGCGACCAAATTAGCCGACGGACAGTATCTAACCAATGGCGGTCGTGTTTTGGGCATCAGTGCGCAAGATGACACTATCATGCACACTATTGTCAAAGTATATAAAGCCGTTGCCGAGATTTCCTTTGAAAATATGCAGTATCGTACTGATATAGGCAAAAAAGCTTTACAATAAACCTTTGAAATGTGAGGAAGGTAAAAATGGAGCAAATATATCGTTTTTATGCGGAAAAAAAGCCGAGCTTTGATGTCGAAGCCGTAAATTTAGCCGCAACCTTAAAAACCTACTTAAATATCAAAGCACTGGATGCTGTGCGTATTTTTAATCGTTATGATGTCGCAGGATTGGCAGAAAGTGATAAAGAAAAAGCCGGTAGCTTGATTATTTCCGAGCCGCAGTGTGACTATCTATATTACGAGGAATTGCCGCAAATTACACCTGCTCATCAGACTTTTGCCGTAGAGTCTTTACCGGGGCAATATGACCAGCGCGCTGACAGTGCGGCGCAGTGTTTGCAGGTAATTTCCAACGGCATCAAGCCTACGGTCAAAACTGCTAAAGTCTATGTCTTATTAGGTGATATTTCTGCCGAGGATTTACAAAAGGCAAAAAATTATCTGATCAATCCTGTAGAATCGCGTGAAGCGGCATTGGAGAAGCCTAGCAGCTTAGAGGCAGAAATTACCCAGCCGGAAGAGACATTTGCTATTGAGGGCTTTATTGACGGTGATGAGGCTTACTTATTAGCTTTGCAAAAAGAGCAGGGCTTAGCGATGGATTTAGCGGATTTAAAATTTATGCAAAATTATTTTGCCGGCGAAGAAAAACGCAATCCGACTATCACTGAATTAAAAATGATCGATACCTATTGGTCTGATCATTGTCGGCATACGACCTTTATGACCAGAATTACCGATATAGATATCAAAGACCCGTTATTATTAGAGGAATATGCTGCTTATTTAGCTGCCAGAGAGGAAGTTTACGGCGAAAAAGCCTTGACTCGTCCGATTACGATGATGGATATGGCTACTATCGGCGCAAAAGTGCTGAAAAAACGCGGTGTTTTAAATAATTTAGACGAAAGCGAAGAAATCAACGCTTGCAGTGTCAAGGTCAAAGCCCAAACTACCAATGGCGCGGAAGACTGGCTCTTTATGTTTAAAAATGAGACGCACAATCATCCGACCGAGATTGAGCCATTTGGTGGTGCGGCTACTTGCTTAGGCGGAGCAATTCGCGATCCGCTTAGCGGTAGAGCCTATGTTTACCAAGCTATGCGTGTAACCGGTGCCGCTGATCCGCGTACATCTTTAGAGGATACCTTGGCAGGTAAATTACCACAGCGCAGAATTACGACCTTAGCCGCTAAGGGCTATTCGTCCTATGGTAACCAAATCGGCTTAGCGACCGGATTGGTTGATGAGATTTATCATCCGGGCTATGCGGCGAAGCGTATGGAAATCGGTGCGGTTTTAGGCGGTGCTCCGGCTGAAAATGTCGTCCGTCTGACTCCGGAAAGCGGCGATTTAGTCGTCTTGTTAGGTGGGCGTACCGGCAGAGACGGCTGTGGCGGTGCTTCCGGCTCCTCAAAAAGCCACACTGTGGAATCTCTAGCCAGCTGTGGAGCAGAGGTGCAAAAGGGTAACCCTGTCGAAGAGCGCAAAATCCAGCGTTTATTCCGCAATCCGCAAATTTCAAAATTAATCAAACGCTGCAACGATTTCGGTGCCGGTGGTGTTTCGGTTGCTATCGGTGAGTTGGCAGATGGGTTAAAGATAAATTTAGACAAAGTACCGAAAAAATACGAGGGCTTAAACGCTACCGAATTAGCTATCAGCGAATCCCAAGAGCGTATGGCAGTAGTCATTGCGCCATCGAGCTTGGCTAGCTTTATCAAAGCTGCGGAGCAGGAAAACTTAGAGGCTACTGTCGTAGCTGAAGTAACCGACGAAAAACGCTTGGTGATGACCTATAACGATAAAGTAATCGTCGATTTAAGTCGTGAATTTTTAAATTCTGCCGGCGCAGTTAAAAATGTCAAGGTAGAATTGGGTAATGCTATCTACGGTCAAGAGGAATTGACCCGCGATGTAGGTTTTGAAGCACGCTACAAAGCTATGGCGCAGGATTTAAACATTTGCTCCAAACGCGGTTTGACCGAGCAATTTGATTCCTCTATCGGTGCCGGTACAGTAGTCATGCCCTTGGGTGGCAAATACCAAGATACCCCCATTCAAACGATGAGTGCGAAATTACCAATGTTAGATGCCGAGTGCAATACAGCATCGTTATTATCCTACGGCTTTGATCCGTATTTGAGCCAGACTAATCAATATTTAGGAGCAATGTGTGCGGTGACCGAGTCTTTGGCGAAATTAATTGCTGCCGGTGGCTCGTTAGACCAAGCATGGCTGACTTTCCAAGAATATTTCCCGAATTTGCGTGGCGATAGCAAACGCTGGGCGATGCCGGTCAGTGCGCTTTTAGGTGCTTTAAAAGCTCAATTGGATTTCGGTGTAGCCTCTATCGGCGGTAAAGATTCGATGAGTGGTTCGTTCTTAGATTTAGATGTACCGCCGACTTTGGTTTCCTTTGCCGCAGGTATCACCGATGCCGCAAAAGTAATCTCGCCTGAGTTTAAACAAGCAGGGCATAAAGTATATTTGTTAGCAGCGCCGTATGATAAATTCGGTCGCCCGAATATGACTCTCATTCGCCAAGGCTTTGAGCATTTCACCAAAGCCAGCCAAGAGGGCAAAATCTCTGCTGCTTGGGCTTTAGGCAAAGGCGGTATTGCCGAGGGTATTATGAAGATGTCTTTCGGTAATCGTATCGGCTTTAAATATGATAGTATGCTTGATGAACGCACTATTTTTGCGAAAAACTATGGTGGCATCATTTACGAAAGTGATGAGGCTATCCCCGGCAGTGTCTTTTTAGGTGAAACTATTGCCGACGAAAGCATAGGTTTAGGCGAAAAAGTAATAGCTTTAGCTGAACTGTATCAAGACTGGAGTACACCGTTAGAGGAGGTATTCCCCAGCAAGACTACAGATAAAGGCGTAGTTCCCCAAATCAACTATACCAGTACAAAAACCTTTAAAAGTACCTTTAAGACAGCTCGCCCCAAAGCAGTTATTCCCGTATTTCCCGGTACTAACTGTGAATATGATACTGCACGCCAGATAAAATTGGCAGGTGGTGAGGCAGAGGTAGTCGTTATCGCTAATTTGACGGCAAATATGCTGGAGGATTCTATCATGCGCCTACATCGGGCTTTAGAGCAAGCGCAAATGCTCATTTTGCCGGGTGGATTTTCCTTTGGTGATGAGCCGGAGGGCAGTGGCAAATTTATTTCGGCATTTTTGCGCCATGAGCAGTTAAAAGAAGATATTCACAATTTACTGTATAAAAATGACGGCTTAGCGTTAGGTATTTGCAATGGATTCCAAGCCCTCATCAAATTAGGCTTAGTTCCTTTTGGTGAAATTAAGACTATGGACGAGCATTGCCCGACATT
>CAYTOM010000091.1:0-5280 GCA_964439335.1 uncultured Peptococcaceae bacterium
CATCAAGGCTACCTTATGCTTATCATATTTGCCGCTGTCTAAAGCATCCATCAATTGGCCGATGGTTAACTGTGCCGGATAGCAAATATCATTATGCGTATATTTTAGCCCTTTATCAATAACCCGATGATCGCGAGTATCAATAATGTCTAAATGATATCCCTCTAAAGCAAACAAAGTATCCAAAAGCTTGAAATGAATCGGCAGCATCATCGGCACCAAAATGGTGTAAGTCTCTTTCATTTCTTTTGTAAAAATTACACGCTCTTCCTCCGCTGCCTCAGTTACTTTTTTCTCTGCCATCTCACTTCTTCCTCTCCATAGCGGCAAACAAGCTACGCAAACGAATTCGTACCGCACCTAAATTATTAATCTCGTCAATTTTGATCTGGGTATAAAGCTGGTGATTTCTTTCCAATATATCACGCACCTCATCGGTAGTGACCGCATCTAACCCACAGCCAAAGCTGACCAATTGTACCAAGTACATATTATCATGATTAGACACATAATCCGCCGCATTGTACAATCTGGCATGATAAGTCCATTGATTAAGCACGCCACGCTTTTTCTTCACATTTTCTAACGGCAGACAGTCCTCGGAAATCACTACCGCACCAAATTCAGCAATCATTTTGTCGATACCATGATTAATCTCCGGATCTACATGATATGGGCGACCTGCTAAAACGATAATCGGCAAATTATGCTCTTGGGCATAACTCATCGCTTGCTCTCCATAGGCTAATAACTCTCGGCGATACGCGTCCTGTGCCGCATATGCCGCCTCAATCGCTGATTCGACCTCTTTTTTCGCCGTAATACCGAATTTATCCTTTAAATATTCGCGCATCACCTTGATAAAATGCTTGCGATTGTGCAAACCGAAATAATCATACAAAAATTCGATTTGTTTCAAATCCTTCATATTGGCACTCAATACTTCCGGATAATACGCCACAACCGGACAATTATAGTGATTGTCGCTGATATTTTCATCAAAATTGTATGGCAAACATGGATAGAAAATGCGATTTTCGCCCTTGTTCAGCAAATAATCAATATGCCCGTGCATGAGCTTGGCAGGATAGCAAACAGTATCACTGGGGACAGTGTGCTGACCTTTGAGATAAATATCCCTCGTACCAAATGGCGAGCGTACGACCTCAAAGCCTAAATTGCTCCAAAAAGCATACCAGAAATGCCAGTTTTCATACATATTAAGCCCCATCGGCAAAGCGATATGCCCCTGCGTACCTTTTTTAGGCTGGCATTTATTAATCAAGCTCAATTTATATTGATAAGCATTATAAACCTCTTTATGCTCCAAAACACCGTTTTTAAGCGGTCTTTCACAGCGATTACCACTAATTAATTCCCTCTCATCGCCAAAGCTGTTTACCGCCAGCTGGCAATGATTACCGCAATATTGGCAAATACGGTCAGTCGTCGTATGCTTAAAATTCGCCAATTTCTCAGCGGAAAGGACACTTGATTGCTCGTTTGCACACTCTTTTGCGTATAATGCCGCACCATAAGCCCCCATCAGTCCGGAAATAGTCGGGCGCACGACCTCGACTTCGACCTCTTTTTCAAAAGCACGCAGAATAGCATCATTTAAAAATGTCCCACCCTGCACGACGATACGCTTGCCCAAATCATCTTTACTATTAGCGCGAATTACTTTATACAAGGCATTTTTGACGACACTGACTGACAATCCAGCCGAAATATCCTCGATGCTCACGCCTTCCTTTTGCGCTTGCTTGACGGAAGAGTTCATAAATACTGTACATCTGGAGCCTAAATCCACCGGTGCTTTGGCGAAAAGCCCCAAAGCAGCAAAATCCTTGACATTATGCCCCATCGAGGTCGCAAATGTCGAGATAAACGACCCACAGCCGGAGGAACAAGCTTCATTTAAAAAGATGCTGTCAATCGCTCCGTTTTTAATCTTAAAGCATTTGATATCCTGCCCCCCGATATCGATTAAAAATTCGACATCAGGCATAAATTTTTGCGCTGCGGTCAAATGCGCCACCGTCTCAACGATACCATAGTCCAAACGAAAAGCCGTCTTGACTAATTCCTCGCCATAGCCGGTCGCTGCACAGGCTTTGATCTTGATTTGCGGATTGATTTTATATATTTCCTCTAAAGCAGCACGCACTATCTCAACTGCCATACCGTTATTATCACGATAAACACTGTATAAAAGCTCGCCATTCTCACCAACTACGGCGACTTTTACGGTAGTAGAGCCAGAATCGACACCGATAGTGACAGGTTTGTCATACCCTTCCAGCGGTAGCTCCTGCACTGTAGCCTGAGCATGGCGATTGGTAAATGCCGCATACTCCTCGTCGCTATTGAAAAGTGGCTCTAAATAAGTGGCATAGGCTTTTTCCTCACAAGTTTCGGCAAATTTGCCTAACAACGCCGCTAAATCAGTAGTACGCTCTTTTTTCGCATATAATGCCGCACCATAAGCGACATAATACTGCGCATTCTCCGGAAATACCGCCATATCCTCGCTTAAATTAAGCACCTCGACAAAACTCTGCTGTAATGACGGCATAAAAGTCAGCGGTCCACCTAAAAACATAATGCGCCCATTAAAATCACGCCCTTGCGCCAAACCACCGATAGTTTGATTGACTACCGCATGAAAAATGCTGGCAGCGATATCCTCTTTAGCCGCACCTTGGTTTAATAACGGCTGGATATCCGTCTTGGCAAATACACCGCAGCGTGAAGCTATCGGGTAGATGCGCTTATGTTTAGCAGCTAATTCGTTTAATTCCTCTAAAGTAACATCTAATAGTATTGCCATCTGGTCGATAAAAGCGCCGGTACCACCGGCACAGGAGCCATTCATTCTGACTTCGACTCCACCGGTCAAAAACAGCACCTTGGCGTCCTCGCCACCTAATTCGATAACGGCATCAATTTTTTCCGGATAGCTTGCCACCGCGATTTGCGTCGCGATGACCTCCTGCACAAACGGTATTTCAAATCTCTCTGCCATACCCATGCCGGCTGAGCCGGTAATCGCCAAGCATACCTCGGCATTTTTATCAGGCAAAATATCATAAACCTCATTCAGCATACTGCTGGCTTTTTCTTTGATCAATGCGCGGTGTCTCTGATAAGATTTATAGACTATATTTCCGGCATCATCCAAAACTACTGCTTTTATCGTTGTCGATCCTACATCTAAACCGACTGTATACAATTTTGCCACCTCTTTTTCCGTATCTTTTTCGTAATTGTTTTATCTATTATAGCATACTTTAAGCAAAAAACAATTACAAACATTTTTACAAATAGTTTTATTTCTTTATTTGTTAGTAAGCTACTATATTATTTCGTCATTGTTCCCGCAAATTCCTCTATCCAATACTCACCTATCCCAAAATCTGCACAAAAATCGACAATAAATTTTTGTTCTATCAAGCATTCGCAAAATTCGTACACACTTTTCGCGTCATCTTTATCATACATTTCCACGATGCCTTGCGGTTTATAGCTCGTGATACTACATAAAATTTCGACATCCTCCAGGCTTAATATATCGCTTACCTCGCCTAATTTCGCCGTATCGCACAAAAAATGCGCCAGATTATGCTCGTCCAGATACATCTCCTCGGCTCCGCTTGCCAGCCCAATCAGCATAAGCTCGCTTTCATCACTGATTTTCGCGACAATTTCACCTATAGGATAAAAAAGCCACTTCACGCTTCTATCCTCTACGGCACCTGCTTGAGCCAAAATTTCCTGCCATTTGGCTTCATTTTCCGCAATCTCCTCCTGTACACCTATCCAAAAATGCGCACAATTTTTAAAGCTCACGCCCCGATAGACTATTTGTTCCCCATTTAAATTTATTCGTACCCTATCTAACCAATATGTATAATCAATCATCCGATCCCACCTCCTAGGCGATTATAAATCGTATATCCTACATCCAGCAGATATTCCGCCCAAATAATCCAAAAGCACACGCTCGTAGCTTTCTCCATCTTTAGCGTGAGCTGTGCCAATTTCGGCTGAAATACATACACCAAAAAATAAGCCAGCACTATCCAAATTATCGCAAACTGTAAGCAAACCAAACCGTCTATATTATACTTATACCCACTATAATCCCAATATTGCAAGCCAAAAGCATTTTTTAGCCACAATCCGCTTGTGTACTCCACTCCCAGCGGAACACTGGCTGCCAAAAGTAAAAATTTTTTCTTTTTTACCGATTTTGCCCCCAAAAGCAATACTGCCGCTATCCCATACATCGGTTTAAACGGTCCCAGCAAAAAATTCGCCTTCCAAAAAGAGCCTGTCATCAATAAATGATACAGCCCCTCCAATAACCAACCACCAAAACTATAAAATAACAACTGCCAGCAGATAATTTGCATAGTCCTGCCCCCTCTCACAATAATAGTAATTTGTGAAAGCAGAGCAAAACTATGCACTATCAAATAAATTTCTATTTAACTAAATATCGCATCAATTTTGCCGATACGCTCTGCACTGGTAAAGACGACGATCCTATCCCCGGCTAAAAGTACATCAGAGCCCGATGGAATAATGACTTCATCCTCTCTAAATATCGAGCCGATAATAGCTCCTTTGGGAAATTTGATATCCATAATCTTTTTATTGACCAATTTCGTCATGTGCTCGGTCAATACTACCTCGTACGCCTCCGCACCGCCATTTTCAATAATCGAAATCGAGAGATATTTACCCTTGCGGACAAATTTTAAAATAGCCTCGGCTGTCAATTGCTGTGGCGACACGCAAATACCTATCCCTACCTGCTGAATCAACGGCATATAATCCGAGCGTCGAATTTGCGCTACAGGATTTTTCGCCCCTAATTGCTTTGCCAAAAGGCAAGTCAGCACATTCAGCTTGTCATCATCTGTCAGGGAAATCAAAGCATCAGTATCGCTAATTCCCTCGTCCTGCAAAAGATCTATATCGGCGACATCACCATTTAAAATAATTCAGCCGTTTAAAAGACCACTCAATTTTTTTCATTCATCATAATCCGACTCTATAATCTTGACCTCCATATCCTCTGCCAGTAAATATTCCGCCAGATAATATGTCAGGCGACTACCGCCCAAAATCATACAGCTTTGGATTTTGTGATGCGTAAAGCCCAAATACCCCTCGACCTCTTGCACCTGCTCACGCTGCATCATGATTAGCAGTTGGTCTTTTTCCTCGATTATATCATCACCACGCGGGATAATGACCGTAGTTTTTCTT
>CAYTOM010000092.1:0-2396 GCA_964439335.1 uncultured Peptococcaceae bacterium
GCGGTTGGTTATTAACCGGACTGCCGGGCTTGGCTTATCTGTCGATGGCAGGCTTTAAAGAAGCCTTTTGGACTGCGATGGGCTTAGCTATCGGTACTTTGCTTAACTGGCTTTTTGTCGCTAAACGCTTGCGTGGTTTTACCGAAATTTTCGGTGATTCTCTGACCTTGCCGGATTATTTTCGCAATCGTTTCCGCGATACCGGTAAAACCTTGAAAATAGTCACCGCATTGGCTATTTCGATTTTCTTTTTAGTATATACTTCATCGATGTTTGTCACCGGTGCTAAAATGTTTAACAGTATTTTCGGCATGAAATATACCATGGGCTTATTAGTCACCAGCTTGGTAATAATCGTCTATACATTTTTCGGTGGATTTAGAGCAGTATGTGTCACCGACAGTATCCAAGGTATGCTGATGTTTTTTGCGCTTGTCTTTATCCCCTTTGCCGTCATTCATGCTTGCGGAGGTACCGGTGCGACATTTGCCAATATTGATCCGGCAAATTTCAATTTCTTCCCCAATGGCGATGGCAGTGTCACGACCTTATTGATAGTTTCGGCTTTAGCGTGGGGATTGGGATACTTTGGGCAGCCCCATATTATCGTTAGGTTTATGGCTATCAAAAAGCCCTCCGATGTCAATAAATCCACTCTTGTCGCTATGGTTTGGGTTATTATCACCTTGGCAGCAGCAGTTTTAGGCGGATTATTAGGCACAGCCTACTTTGCTGATGATCCCTTACCGGCAGGTGCTCACGAAACAATTTTAATCGTCATGGCTAACAAGATGTTCTCCCCGGCGATGACCGGTATCTTCCTCTCCGCAGTTTTAGCTGCGGTCATGTCCACCGCCGCTTCCCAGCTGTTAGTTACTTCCTCGGCTTTAGCCAGCGATATTTATCAGACGGTTTTCCGTCCGCAAGCCGGAGAGGGTGAGATTCTCTTGGTCAATAAAATTTCCGTTTTAGCCGTTTCCGCTATTGCGGTATACCTCAGTTTTGACCCCAATAGTTCTATCTTTGGCATCGTCAGCAATGCTTGGGCAGGATTGGGCGCATCCTTTGGTCCGGTCGTTATTTTATCGCTATATTGGAAGCACATCACCAAAAACGGCGCTATTGCCGGTGTTGTCACCGGTGCTGTCGGTACTATCGTCTTTCACAGCTTAAAGCAATTAGGCGGTATCTTTGCCGTTTATGAATTATTGCCGGCATTTGTGCTTTCTTTGATTATGATAGTTGTAGTTTCTAAGCTGGGCAAGCCCAACGAAGCCTCTATCGAAGCTGATTTTGATAAAGCCGTCGCTTTCTCGAAATCCAAATAAACATTTTTTAATTTGCTAAAAGTTCAATATTATGCTATAATAGGCAGATGTTTTGATTGCATCTGCCTATTTTCATGCAATTTTTAAAATATGTATCCTACTCTGCTCACTTTTCGCTCAATATGTGAGTATGTTTACTTTTTCTTGAAACTTTTTTTCATTTTTCCTGACACCTTTATCATATTTTTTTGCTATACTTGTTTTATGCATTTGGAGGAATACACTTTGAAATTTTATTCTTTTTCCAGTAGTAGCCGCGGAAATTGCTACTACCTAGCCGGTAAAAATGATTCTTTGCTGATTGATGCCGGAATTTCGGCGAAAAAAATTCAAAATAGCTTGCTCGCCATTGAGGCTCCTGCTAATTTGCGCGGTATTTTGCTCACCCATGAGCATATCGACCATATCCGCAGTATCAGTACCTTGGCTAAACGCTATCATTTGCCTATATTTGCTACAAATGGTACTTGGCAGGCTATGGAAAAAGAAAACTGCTATATCCCTCCGGAGCTGCGTATCGATATTTCCTGCCAATCCTCACTTACGCTCGGGGATTTACAAATCACCTGGGGAAATACCAGCCACGATGCTACTGAGCCCATTTTTTTCACCATTCGGGAAAGCGAAAAAAAGTTTGGTTTGATTACCGACTGTGGTGAGTTAAATTCAGAGATTTTGTCCATGCTATACGATAGCAATATTTTAATCGCCGAAGCTAATCACGATATAAATATGCTAGAGCACGGTCCCTATCCTTTGAGCGTTAAAAAGCGTATTTTAAGCCCATTCGGGCATTTATCCAACACTGACTGTGCCAATGGATTACTTCAAATGATAGGCCCTAATACCGAGCATGTCATGCTGGCTCATTTAAGCCAGCACAACAATACTCCGGCTTTAGCCTATAAAACCATCAAACAAATACTCACCCAACAATGCTCCTATGAATCCTACAATTTATGGGTCGCTCGTGCCGAGGCTTGCAGCTCCTTATTAGAAACAACACCTTAAAAGGAGGTCTATCTCATGCTCGAAGAACAACACCCCTCTTCGGCGGCATCACCTGAT
>CAYTOM010000092.1:2406-2806 GCA_964439335.1 uncultured Peptococcaceae bacterium
GAGCCTTCTCCGGTTTTAGAAATCGTGAGAGAAACAGAAAATAAACCGCAAATAACCAACCCTGCTCCACCCACTATCACTCCACCAATCACGGAAAAAAGTAAAGCCCACCGACAAAAAGCTACATTTAGCTGGAAATCATTAATTGCCGTCGCTTTAATTTGCTCGGTATTAGGTGGGGCAATAGGTGGTGGAATCACAGCTATGCTCAGACCGCAAGGCACCACTTCCAATAATCAAACCACTATCCATGTAGCCGAGGGAGCTTCACCGATTTCCGCTATCGCTAAAGCCAATATGCCTGCTGTCGTCAGCATTATCAACAACTCCTCCACTACCTATAACGATTTCTTTTTCGGTAGCTATACCCAAGATTCCCAAGCCAGTGGCTCCGGTGTCA
>CAYTOM010000092.1:2816-4085 GCA_964439335.1 uncultured Peptococcaceae bacterium
GCTGACGGCTACATCATCACCAATTACCATGTCATTGAAAACGCCTACAAGCTCACCGTCACCCTTTATGATGGGCGTGTCTTTGAAGCGCAATTAATCGGCGGTGATGAAGCGACCGATTTAGCTGTCTTAAAAATCAATGCCGACAATCTAACCGTAGCCACCATCGGCGATAGCGATGCGCTGGAGATAGGCGATTTGTTAGTCGCTATCGGCAATCCATTAGATGCCCAAGCCTTTGCTTGGACTGTCACTGACGGTATCGTCAGTGGTTTGGGGCGTACAGTCGAATCCGACGGTCAGAGCTTTACCCTCATTCAAACCAACGCCGCTATCAATGCCGGCAACAGCGGTGGGGCTTTATTAAACGGCAAAGGCGAATTAGTAGGTATCAATAGCATGAAAATTTCCGGTTCCTCAGTCGAGGGCATGGGATTTGCTATTCCGATTAACGATGCTAAGCCTATCGTCGACCAGCTCATCAACCAAGGCTATGTCAGCCGTCCGTTCTTAGGTATTGCCGGATACAATATTAACGACAATCTCTTAAACCAAGTAACCTTGAAGCGTGATAACGGTATCTTAGTTTCCCAATTAACCAAAGACGGACCTGCCGAAAAATACGGCGTCAAGGTAGGCGACATCATTTACCAAGCAGACGATACGAAAATTGCCTCGTTTGATGATTTATCTGCCGTCTTAAAAGAGCATAATGTCGGTGATACTATCACCCTCAGCATAAACCGCGATGGCAGTGAAATTACCTTAGAGGTCACTTTAGGCGAGCAAGGCACTAAATTAGCCTTAAAATCCGTTCCCTCAAAAACTGCTTTTCGTTACTAAATAGCGCATACCAAAAGAGCAATTATCCATGGATAATTGCTCTTTTTTTCTAGCTGAACATTACTTTACTCATTTAAAAATCACATAGTAAATACCGCTCAAAATCGTCACCGCATACACTATTTTTTTAATTTTCACGCCATCGACTTTATTGAGCATCTTGCCGCCAATTAATCTGCCTAACACCAGTCCAACCATGCCCAATAACCAGCATTTCAGCTCTGTCACGCCCAAAAAGCCGTTATACGCCCGCAAGGCAGAAATATAAATATTCGTCAAAAAGAAATAAGCGTTGATACACCCGAGATATTTATATTTATCGTTACCGACCAGCATCGTATAGTATAATGCCATCGGTGGGCCGGCTATCGCAAACAAACTGCCTAATACTCCGGAAATGCTTCCGGCGGTAAAAGCATTCGTCTT
>CAYTOM010000092.1:4095-5279 GCA_964439335.1 uncultured Peptococcaceae bacterium
AATAAAGCCCGGCTACAATCAAAGCCACCCCTAAAAAGCGCATCATCCAAGCATTGCTCAATCTGCCGGCACACTCTAAAGCAATCGTGCCCCAAATCATATAAGCACAAAACGGCAAAAGCACGAGCTTCCAATCAATACTGGCGCGATATTTATATATATTCAAAGTAGCATTAGTTAAAGCAAACATCCCGGCAATCGCCGCTGCCGTCGTGACATTACCGGTCAAAAACGGAAAAACCATCATCGCAATGATAGCAAAGCCAAAGCCACTCACCGTCTGCACGATAGTTCCCAGCATTGCCATCAGTATAAATAGTAGTGCTGTCGTCAAAAATATCCCCTCCTAATTTATCTATTTTATACCCTCATCGATAATTCTGCAAGGAGATATCTCTCTAAAGTAAATCAATATTTTTAACCGCTGATATCTACACGCTTTTGTCCGACAAATACCCAAATGGCTCCAACGGCTCGCCATTATGCTCCAATTCAAAATAAATCCTGCTTTTAGTCACAGCGCATACTCCGCTATATGCGATAATTTCGCCTTTTTTCACGCTTGTTTTTTCCTCAGTTAGAACTTTAGAGCAGTTGCCGTATATACTCACCACGCCATCACTATGCGCTAAAATAAGCGTATAATACTCGCCCTCCTGTTTTATCGTTTGAACCACGCCATCGGCATAGGCACGCACCGCGCCTATCTCATCTGCTTCGATGATAATGCCTTTATTAAATTTTTCCTCGTCCTTTTGCCAGCCATAGCTACTGATGATACGCCCATTAAACGGCATCTCCCCATACTCGGCGTTACTTTTGGCTAAATTATCTCCGATAGCTGCTTGGATTTCCCGATTTAATAAATCAGCCCCGATTTGCAAAAGAGTGACACTCTCCGCCAGCACATCGTCCTTGGCTATCCACGCCAAAACCATCTCGCGGCTATTTTCATTACCTATCTCGCCATGCAATATCCCCAGCACAATCACAAACACTACCACCGCTATTATGCTCTGCCGCAAGAGCTTGGCTTTGATATTTCTAAGCGGTGATATATTATAATTAGCTCTCGATTCCGGATAATACTCGCTTTGCCAAAGCCTCTCCTTTTTTCCTCCAAGCATAGCTTATCCTCCTTTTAAGCAATTTTATCTTGCAAAAGCTATCCTATCCATATGTAT
>CAYTOM010000093.1:0-5277 GCA_964439335.1 uncultured Peptococcaceae bacterium
TGTTTCAACCCATTATAACTATCGTGATCATCGCAAAATTTTAGTGATTGACGGCAAGACCGCCTTTAACGGTGGAGTTAATCTGGCTGATGAGTATATTAATCATGTTGAGCGTTTTGGACATTGGAAGGATACGGCGGTCATGCTTCGCGGAGAGGCGGTAAAGAGCTTTAGTTTGATGTTTTTGCAAATGTGGAATGGTAATGAAAAAGTGCCTGATTTCGCCAACTTTTTGGATTATCCGACCAATCCACCGCAAGAGACGAGTGGTTTTGTCTTGCCATATGGGGATTGCCCGCTAGATAAGGACAAGGTTGGCGAGATGGTCTATATGGATATTCTCAATCGGGCGCAAAAATATGTCCATATTATGTCGCCGTATTTGATTTTAGATGGCGAATTGGAGACGGCACTGAAATTTGCTGCCGAGCGCGGAGTCGAGGTGTGCTTGATTTTGCCGGGAGTGCCGGATAAAATTATTCCCTATGCTTTGGCAAAGGGGCATTATAAAAGTCTGCTCGAATCCGGTGTCAAGATTTATGAGTATACGCCGGGATTTGTCCATGCCAAGGTATTTGTCAGTGATGATAAGGAGGCTATAGTGGGGACGATAAATCTGGACTATCGTAGCTTGTATCATCATTTTGAGTGTGCGACTTATATGAATAGGACAGCGTGCATTGCTGATATTGAGGCGGATTTTGCAGAGACTTTAAAGGAGTGCCGCTTGGTAGATGTAAAATCAGTCTGGCAGGGACATAGGCTTTTATGGCCGGTCAATATGGTCATGAAAGCCATAGGACCATTATTATAGCTTTTGAATAGTTTAAAGTGTGAAAATAAAAAATACTAAAAGGGAGCAGATATTTGCTCCCTTTTGGTGTTTTCAGTGAATTTTTAAGCTCGCTTGCTAGGTGCGAATGGATAATTTATTAACAAAATCAAAACAATTCAGCAAAAAATATCTAACAAATATTTGTTACTATTTTAAAATAAAAAGAGTGTCTTATTGACAGAGGCGATTACTCTATGCCATAATAAAGGCGAAAATTGAGGGAGAAAAAATTATCAAAAATTACAAAGGAGCGGATAAAAGATGATTCATATTTTAGTAGTAGATGATGATAAAATGCTGAATAAAACCATGTGTACATATTTGAACGATTGTGGCTTTGAAACCAAGGGTGTGTTTAATGCTAATGAGGCGTATGATGAATTGTATAACAGCTTATATGATTTGATTATTTCGGATATTATGATGCCGGGGATCGACGGTTTTGAATTAGCTCAGACGGTGCGTGGGATAAATAAGCAAATCCCGATTTTATTTGTCTCGGCTAAAGATGATTTATCATCTAAGCAAAAGGGCTTTCGCTTGGGGATAGATGATTATATGGTGAAGCCTATCGAATTAGCTGAATTGGAGATGCGTATCAGAGCACTTTTAAGACGAGCAAATATTGAGATGGAGCGTAAATTGGTGGTAGGCAATTTGCTTTTAGATGCTGATGGCATGACTGCCGAGATAGATGGCGAGGAGGTACCGATAACGGTACGGGAATTTAACATTTTATACAAGCTATTATCCTATCCCAAGAAAACTTTTTCCAGAGCGCAATTGATGGACGAATTTTGGGGCTTGGATTCTCAGGCAGGATTAAGGGCGGTAGATGTCTATATCACGAAATTGAGAGAGAAATTTGCGGCTTGCGATGGTTTTGAGATCAAGACAGTGCGTGGATTGGGCTATAAGGCGGTGTTATTGTGAGAGAGGCAGTGAGGCAGAGTTTATTTCCCGATGCGTTATTTGGCGTATTGGCGTTTAATTTGTTGTTAATGTCCGGCGTGCATTTTGGGATAATCGTCGTCGGCTTTAATCAAAATTGGCCGATGATTTTACAGATAATTATCCCGATTGTTTATTGGGATGCGGTAGCTATCGTGATAACATGGGCTATTAAGCGCTATTTAAAGCGTGCCTACGAGGTGCCGCTGCATCGTTTGGCGGTAGGTACGAAAAAGGTCGCTAATGGGGATTTTTCTGTATATGTAGCACCGACTCATACCGGCAAAAAGATGGACTTTTTAGATGAAATCATGATGGATTTCAATAAAATGGTGCAGGAATTGGGCAGTATCGAGACTTTAAAAACGGATTTTTTGTCTAATGTATCGCATGAGTTTAAGACTCCCTTGGCAGTAATTCATAATAATGCCCAGCTTTTGGCGACTGATAATATTACTGAGGAGCGTCGGCGAGAATGTGTGGATAATATTTTGTTTGCTGATCGGAAATTGTCAGAGCTGGTTAGCAATATGCTGAAATTAAACAAGCTGGAAAAGCAGGTGATTATGCCCAAAGCAGAGAGCTATGATTTATGCGAGCAGATAGCCCAGAGTATTTTTCAATTTGAAGATGTGTTGGAGCAGAAAAATATCGATTTGCAAATCGATATGGAGGAGAGAGCTTTTGTGCAGGCTGATGGGGGATTGGTCGAATTGGTCTGGACAAATTTATTGAGCAATGCGGTGAAATTCACCCAAGAAAACGGTGTTATTCGCATTGAGGAGTACAGCAGCGGTAAAGAAATAGTGGTAATTGTTAGTGATAACGGCTGCGGGATGAGCTTAGATGCACAGCAAAAAATATTTGACAAATTTTATCAAGCAGATACTTCTCATGCGACAGAGGGTAATGGCTTGGGCTTGGCTTTGGTTAAACGCATCATTGAATTATCCTCCGGAAAGATAAGTGTCAAAAGTGTCGTCGGTAAAGGGACATCTTTTGAGGTCAGATTGCCTAAAGCAGAGGATAAATAAAGAGTATATTTAAATGATGATTGGCTCAGCAGATAATAAATTAGATGATATTTGCGAGTAGTTGTATAAAAATGCTTAAAAGTGCAAAAATAATAGCTAAAAAATAATAGTTTAAATGTGTAAATCTCCCTCTTTGGTAGGGAGATTTTTTTAAATTAAATTTTACTTTTTAATAAATGTTTAACAAAAACAAAATATTTAACGAACAATGCCTGCTTATAATACATACATAATCAAAAAAGGGAGCGATGTATGATGAAAAATACTGTATATTTGTTGACCGGAGCAACCGGATTTTTGGGAAGTAATATTTGTGAGCAGCTTTTGGAGCGTGGGGACAAGGTAAGAGCATTTGTTTTGAATGGAGATAAAGCTGTAAAATATCTGCCGA
Source organism: uncultured Peptococcaceae bacterium (assembly GCA_964439335.1). Classification (GTDB taxonomy): domain Bacteria; phylum Bacillota; class Peptococcia; order Peptococcales; family Peptococcaceae; genus QAKL01. Next base: position 3,212 of record CAYTOM010000093.1, read on the forward strand.
AAGAGGTAGAGGTATTTTACGGAGATTTGTGCAGTGCCGAGGATTGCCAGAAATTCTTTACGGTAGATGAGGGTGTAGAAACTGTATGTATTCACTGCGCCAGCATGGTCACAGTTAATCCGGAGTACAATGAAAAATTAGTCAAGGTTAATGTCGGTGGTACTGAAAATATGCTGGCAGCTGCCAAAGCACACAGCGAGTGCCGTAAATTTGTTTATGTATCCAGCACCAGTGCAATTCCGGAATTGCCGAAAGGGCAGAGAATTAAAGAGGTAGAGAGCTATTATCCGTGCGATGAGTCCAAGGTAGTAGGCTGGTATAGCTTGACCAAGGCTATGGCTACGCAAAAGGTCATGGACGCTGCTAAGGAAGGCTTAAATGCTTGTGTAGTTATGCCAAGTGGTATTTTAGGACCAAACGACCATGCTATCGGCGAGACTACCGGAACTGTTATCAAAATTATCAAAGGTGAAATGCCTATCGGTATGGCAGGTAGCTTTAATTTATGCGATGTGCGTGATTTGGCGTATGGCTGTGTAGCGGCTGCGGACAAAGGCAGAAAAGGCGAAGCATATATTTTGGCTAATGAAGAGGTTACTTTGAAAGAGTTGTGTACTTTGTTGGACAAAGATTTGCATTGCGGTACTTGCAAATTTTATCTGCCGTTAGGCTTAGCGAAAAAGTTGGCTAAGAGTATGGAGAAAAAAGCGGCTAAGAAAGGTACTAAGCCTTTGATGACTACTTTCTCTGTATATAATTTGGAGAGAAACAATAGCTTTGATTATTCTAAAGCACAAAATGAGCTGGGCTACAAGGTGCGTAGCTATGTAGAAACTTTGCATGATGAGGCTGAATGGCTGAAAGCAGAGGGTAAAATTTGAGTTTTGTATAATGTGATATGATAATAGATGGTTTTACAATTACTAAGTGGGTTGGTAAAGTGATTTGAAAAGCGATTGGCAAATTGATTAAAAGAGCATATTAATTAAAAGAGGATATTTTATCATATATACAAAGATAAAGAAAGAACGGGGATCAATTGATCTCCGTTCTTTCTTTTGGTTAGTGAGTATGGTCGAGAAAGGTGATTTCGTCATCTAAATCGTTGATAAGCATGGCTTTGATTTTCTCCGCGTGCGGACAGGCAAAGCCTACCGGTGTGCCGACAGTGATGCATGAAGCTAAAGCAATCGTATCGGCACCGCGTTTAACTAATTCGCGAGCACGCATCAAGGTTTTTTTGCCGGGGCAGCCACCACAGCTGACCATACCGATGACATCGATATTTTCGTCCGGAGCTACATGGGAGAAAGCGCCTTTTTTATTGCGGATGGCAGCGAAATCTACACTGCCGGGGCAGTAGTCCTCGGTCTGTAAGCATCTGATAATTCCTACTTTCATGGTAAAACACCTCCAAAATGTCTAAATCTAATTTTAGCACTTTATTGACTAATGTCAATTTAGAATATATTATGGTAAATGTTTTGCAGAATAATCAGATAAGAAAAAACTATACATTCAAATTAAATACTTTTTCGCAGGTGCCATGCAGGATATTTTCCAATTCTGCTTCGGTTAAATCTAATTTGCTTAGGTAGTTTAAATCATCTAAGGCGTCCCACATGGGGAAATCACTGGCAAACATCACTCGTTCGCTACCGTAAATACGGATAATTTCGCGTGCTTCATCGGTTTTTAGAGCATAAAAGGACGAGGAGCTGTCTACAAAAAAGTTAGGATAATCGGCTAATTCGCGAGCTGCTTTTTGCCAGATGGACCAGCCACCGAAATGAGCTCCGATGACGGTTAAATCGGGAAATGTAGTGAGGATATTTTTGATGCGGTTAGGATTGGAGTAATCATAGCGGTTGTCTCCGGTGTGCAGCAGGACGGGCAAATTTTTAGCGGCGCAGATTTCATAAATTTTCATGCATTTGGCATCATCGGCATAAACTGCTTGGAAATCGTGGTGGAGCTTTACGCCTAAAAGCCCTAAACTGCATAAATACTCGATATCCGCTAAAATATCGCTGCTATCGGGGTGCAGTGTCCCCAGACCGCTCATC
>CAYTOM010000094.1:0-5269 GCA_964439335.1 uncultured Peptococcaceae bacterium
GTACCATCTTTTTCCGAGCTGAACAAAGTGGCACGATCGATAGTATTTTGCAGATTACGCTTTTTAAATTTGATCATCGTCTGATAATTATCGGGAATAACACGACGATAATCAGGATAATTACTGTCGATCAAACGAGTATTGAAATGAATTTCACTATTGGAAAAAGACATCTGATTTTGATTGTAAGTAATATGCAAAATATCGTCATCATCGTCTTTTAAAATACGGCTCAATTCCTCTAAAGATTTGACCGGTACGACCTTTTGAAAGCTAAAACCATCAGGATTTTGAATTTTGCCTTTTTTATAGCTCAAACGATAGCTATCGGTAACGACCATTTTCAAAGTATCGTTTTCGACCTCAAGCAATGCTCCGGTAAATACCGGACGGACATCGTCTTTATTGGCACAAAAAGCAGTTTGTTTGACTAAATTTTTAAATTCACTCGGTAAAATCGCTATTTGTTTATCACCATTAATCTGGGCGATAGTGGGAAATTCCTCACCTTTCCAGCCTTTAATGGTACTCTCAGCGTTTTCGTAAGTAATTTTCATCGATACAGTTTCCGGCTGATACTCGAAAATTATTTCGCCATCAGGCAGTCTTCTGGTTAATTCCGCAAAATAGCGACCGGGTAAAACTATATCGCCCTCGTTTATAATTAATGCCGGTACAGTACACTCGATAGCGATTTCCAAATCAGTAGCGGCAAAGGTCAATTTTCCATCTGTAGCTTTTAGATAGATACCGGACAAAATAGGTACGGTGTTTTTACTGGAGATAGCTTTTTGTACAGCGTTGATACCGTACATCAGGTTTTCTTTCGGAGCAGAAAATTTCATATGATAACCTCCTTGGGTTTAGTGTCGTTGGGGTTTCTTCATCTTCTTTGTATATAGTAAAGTAGTAGTGGTAGTAGTAGCTGTGGAAATGTGGAAAAGTAAAAATTTCGTGATAATAATGCCGTTTTTTCGATGTGCATAAGCATGTGGAAAAATAATTCTCCTTGTCCACAAATCCACAGCTCAAAAAAATATACACATTTTATCAACACGAAAAATTAAATTATCCACAAGTTATCCACAAATTGTTTATAACTCTGTGAATTTCGCTCATTTTAAGGGCTTTTTTTGATATCAACATGTGGTTTACGCTCATATTTCAAAAAAAATAGGGTAAAAAAGTATAAAATACGCTCAAAATATCTTAAAAATACCGCAGACTAAGCGTTGCCTGCGGTGGATATTTTTTATTTCAGCACATCTACTCCCATATAGGGGCGGAGAGCTTTCGGCACTATGACACTACCGTCTGCTTGCTGATAATTTTCTAAAATAGCAGCTACAGTACGACCGACAGCTAATCCGGAGCCGTTTAAAGTATGGACAAATTGAACTTTGCCGTTTTTGTCACGATAGCGGATATTAGCACGGCGTGCTTGGAAATCCATAAAGTTACTGCACGAGGAAATTTCTCTGTAGGTATTAAAGCTCGGCAACCATACTTCGATATCATAGGTTTTAGCCGAAGAAAATCCAATATCACCGGTAGCTAAAGTAATTACACGATAAGGTAATTCCAAACGCTGCAATACTTTTTCAGCATCGTTAGTTAATTTTTCTAATTCTTCAAAGGAATTTTCTGGATTAGCGAATTTAACTAATTCTACTTTGTGGAATTGATGCTGGCGGATGATACCCCGGGTATCACGACCATAGCTGCCTGCTTCGGCGCGGAAGCATGGAGAAAATGCACAGTGCTTAATGGGCAGGCTTTTTTCGTCTAAAATTTCATCACGATAATAGTTAGTAACCGGGACTTCGGCAGTAGGAATTAAGTAGTAATCCATACCCTCTAATTTAAACATATCCTCGGCGAATTTAGGTAATTGTCCGGTACCGGTCATAGAGTCTTTATTAGCCATATACGGGGGAATCAATTCTTCGTAGCCGTTTTCGGTGGTGTGGATATCGAGCATTAAAGAAATGACAGCTCTTTCTAATTTCGCACCTAAACCACGATAAAAGGTAAAACGAGCACCGGTGACTTTGGTAGCACGCTCAAAATCAAAGATGTTTAAATTTTCACCGATTTCCCAGTGACCTTTGGCTTCAAAATCAAATTTTTTCGGCTCACCCCAAGTACGCTCAACACGATAATCAGCTTCGCCACCGACAGGCAGGCTTTCGTGAGGGATATTGGGAATAGCTAAAACGATATTTTTTAAAGCGACATCGATATCTTTGACTTCATCATCTAATTTTTTGATATCGTCACCGACTTGTCCCATTTCTTTAACCAATTCATCGGCATTTTCGCCTTTTTTCTTCATCATACCGATTTCTTTGGATACAGTATTTCTTTTGCTTTTTAATTGCTCTACTTCGGAAAGAATTTTGCGGCGTTTTTCATCTAACGCTAAAAATTCACTTAAATCTAAATCCATACCTCTGGTTTTCATCGCTTCAACCACAGTTTCGGGGTTAGAGCGGATAAATTTAATGTCTAACATTGTATTCACCTTTCTTTGATTAAATTAAACGCAATTTATTTTCATATCAAGCTTTTCTTCTCAAATGTGAAATTTTCATAGATTGAGGAGGGTAGATTGATATAATATACTTCATAAATATTGTCATACTTACTGAGAACCTTGATAAAATCATCATCTACTTTTGAGTCTCAGGTTAAAATCATCGTAATAGCTCAAACTGCTTTTTGGGCATAAAATTCTTCTAAAACTGCTTTAGGCGGTTCATTTAAAAAAAGTATTTTCAAGGAAGCCACAGCTCCTTTTTGAAATATATTCTATTTCATTTTACGCTAATAAAAGGCTATTGTCAATGTTTTGACAGCAAAAGTTGTGATTTTATTTTTGTAAAAATAAAACCGCCTTTAGCAGGCGGTAAAACTAGTATTTTGATTTACAAAACTTTTTATAATAGTCGGCAAATAATTTATTTACGGGATTGGGATCATATTTTTTCTGCACAATTCCACTAATACATTGAATATTATCACGCAGACGAATTTCACCAAAGCCGTCTTTATTGATGTATAGGGGGCGTTTTAAGCCGAAAAATAAGTAGCCGCTTTTTTGCATGAGGTCGTTAAATACTTGGCGGTCACTGACTTCGTATTTGATTTGCGGAGTGTAGCCGTTTTCCTCAAAGATTAATTCCATAATGGTGGGTGAGTTATTATAGGGTTTATAGTTAATCATTGGCAGCTTGCTGAGGGTAGATAGGGATAATGTTTTATGCTTATGCAGATAGGGGCTGTTGGAATCAGCAAAGACATTAATATTACCACTGGTAGTTTGGGTAAAAATAAGGTCATCACCGGTATCTAATGAGGATAAAGTTTGGTTAGTAGTAAAAATCAGCCCGATACAGTCATTATGATGAAGCTCTTCAAAGATATCTGTAGTGGACATATTTTGGACAGTGATATTAATATTAGGGTATTCCATAGCAAATCCACGAATCAACCACCCATAGCCACTCCAGATATTTGCCTCTGTCAAAAGACGGATACTGCCCCGGGCTACAGCAGGGCTATTTGGTCGTTCTTTCAGCGAATCATACAAATCTAAAATTTGCTTAAATTTTTCGACTATCTCCTCGCCATCATCAGTGAGGGCGATACCTTTGTTGGTGCGCTTAAAAAGAATTATACCTAAATCATTTTCGCAGGATTTGATGATTTTGCTCAAATGCTGCTGATTGATAAATAATTCCTGACTGGCTTTGCTAATAGATTTATAGCGAGCTACTTCTATGATATAGCGCATATTATCTGTTTTCATTACTAACGCCTCTCTAAAATATATTATTATATTTATCATAACAAAAATATTATATACTGTCAAGCTGATAAATAAGGTGCATCCGGGCTATAAATTTTTCAAGAACTTTTCAAACAGAAAAAAATTAGAAAGTGAGCAGAAAATAAGCAGAAAAAATTTAAAAACCAAAAAAGGATTACATTTTATTTTAATCCTTTTTTGGTGTCTTTTCGCTGAAAATTAATAGGGTGATTTCGGATAGCCCAAGCGCAATCTGCCATGAGTTTCGATACCGCCGACACCGTCTGTACCGGTAAGTGTATCATTGATAGCCTCTTTAATATTTATCAGCTGATAAAACGGCGTATAGGCTACCTTTTCAGCGATAAATACCGGGTCATAAGCGTGAATTAGTACTCGTCGGGGAGATGAGGCAAAATTAGCTCCGGCTTTGATTAAAGATTCATAGTGTGATTGGCAGGCTCCGGCAAATATCACCAGATCATCTCTGCCGGGAATTATTTCTCTGGCTTTTTTCACTGCGCGGACAAAATGTGCAGAATTGCGGTAATTATCGATATTAGAGAAATTTTTTCGCCCTTTTAAAATACCGTCGTGTCCGGTCAAAATCAATATATCGGGGGCATATTCCAAAAGATAATTTTTTATCACATTAGCCTGCTCACATTCCTCTACACAAAAGCCGACGGCTTTGATATTTAATTGCTTATAGGTGCTCATACATAGATTTAAGTATTCTTTATCGCCATCGATATGCAGCACACTACCTGGTAGCTCAAATATTTCCGGCTCACGCAAATCTTTTTTGTAATTTATTTTGGCGCGGTTTAAAAAATTATCGACATTTCGTAGGCGATGCTTTTGCAGTTTGATTAATATTTCATTGCTTTTGCGAATATATTTTTGACGATAGCGATTAATCTCGGATAGACTTAAAACCTCTAAATCTTCGTAGGGAGCATCGGCGATAAGTCGGACATCGGTACCTTTTAAAAATACGGTTTTTCCATCGGCAGAAAAGGATTCTATTTTAAAAAGGATATCCAGATCATGACTTTTGCGCCCTACGATATCTCCTATTTTTAAATTCATCATTTATCCTCCTTGATTGCTATGCTTTGGATATTTTGGCTTAATTTATTATATGCAGTTTCCGATAAAATGCTAATTTAAGGCTAATTTCAGGAGGTCAATATGCTTAGTGCGGTAATTCCGGTGTTAAACGAAGAAAAAACATTAAAAATAGTATTGGATAATCTATCCTTGATTCCATTTTTGAGCTACGCTTTTTTTGTCATCAATGGCTCTACCGATCGGAGCCTATCCGTAGTCAAAAATGCAAAGACTAATTATAAAAAAATTATCCTCTGCTATCCTACTGCTTTAGGCTTTGATATTCCCAGAGCGGTTGGGGCTTTTCATGCACTTAAACGCCAAATCAAAGGAGTTTTGTTTTTA
>CAYTOM010000095.1:0-2065 GCA_964439335.1 uncultured Peptococcaceae bacterium
TCAAATCGTTTGATTTGGGAGGAAAAGCCGATGGTGAATGCTGTCGGCTTTTTTGGTGTTTAAAACGGTTTCTTCGTTAAGATGGTTAAAAGAGGGTTTGAATTTTTAACCCTCTTAACGAAAAGAATTTTACGATAAAAAATGATACATAATTGTCCAAGCTGTGGCATAGATAAGTGGGGGAGGGGTGACGATGAGGATGGAAAAGGTGTGGAGATTGGCGCTGGTGTGCGCGGTAGCGGTAGGGATATTTGGATTAATTCAGGTATTGGGCGGATATTTGATAGCGGAGATTGCGCTGATTGATGGGCAGGATGATGAGGTGACGGTGGAGGTAGTGGAGAAAACTATTTTGCGCTTGGAGGCGGAGGATTATTATACTTATCAATTAGGGGTGTATAGTGAGCCGGAGGCAGCGCAGGGAGTGATTGATAGATTGGCTAGTGTGGGCTATCGGGTGTGGGCGAGCGAGGACGATGGCTATAGGTTATATGTGGGCTGCTGGGGTGAAAAGCCGGCTGATGGTGAATTGCTAGGTGTGTTTCGTGAGGTAACGAGCGAGGGGTGTGTGAGCAAGCGGACATTAAATATGGTGTCGCTTAAATATAGGGATAGTGCGGATATTTATGTGGAGCGGATTGCGCCATTGGTGGCGGCGGTCGATGTGGTGTTAAAATATTCGCTAAGAATGTTTGATGGCGTAGGGTATGCGCAGTATGCGGCAGAGAATTGGCAGGAGATGATAGGGGTATTAAACCAAGAGATGGGTGAAATCGAGACGGAGATCGCGGCAATTATGGCGACGAGTGCATTAGCGGAGAGTGAGCGAGGGGCAATGGCGGATTTAGGGGAGAAAATCAGTGATTATCGGGAAAGTTTGGGCTATATCATGAGTGGGGCTAATGATGAGGCGGTGTATCTGGCGCAGAGTTATTTGCTGGGATTGATAGATAGTTATCATGAAAGTATTGAAAAACTGAGTGAAAGTGCCAAATAGGCGATAAATTGAGCATTTTTTGTGGATAGCTACTTTACATTGTAACGGATTAATGCTAAAATATTGCCTAGGAGGAGACTAGGTATGAATCCAAAGATGAAAAAGAAAATATTGCAAATTTTAATAGTGTTTTTTGTGGTAGTGCTGGTTTTGACAGTAGGTGGCATGGGAAAATATTATCTGGATATGTCTCATGATGAGGAGTCGTTTGCTAAATTGGCACAGATGAATAGAGTTGCCGAGGAGCGGGAGTATTCCTATGAGATGCTCAAAGATGCGAATGAGGATTTTGTCGGGTGGCTCTATATCGAGGGGACGAATATTGATTATCCGGTGATGTATACGCCTGAGGAGCCGGAGTATTATTTGCGTCGTTCGTTTGAGCGTAGTTATTCGCGCAGTGGGGTGCCGTTTATTGATGCACAGTGTAGTTTGGAATGCAATAATTTGGTGATTCATGGGCATAATATGCGTAATGGCACGATGTTTTCAGAGTTGTTAAAGTATGATGATGAGGAGTTTTACAACAATCATAAATATATCAGTTTTCATGATATGAATGGGGAGAATACTTATCAGGTGGTGAGTGCGTTTTATACGCGAGTTTATCCTGATGAGGACGGAGATTTTCGGTATTATGATTACTTTGGTGAGTTGGACAGCGAGCGTATGCAGGAATATGTGAGGAATATATGCGCTTTAAGGATATATGATACGAAGTGTGCAGTGACGGAAAATGATGATTTGCTGACATTATCGACTTGTGCTTATTATGTCGATGATGGGCGGTTTGTTTTGGTCGCGAAAAGGATTGCCGGTTCATCTGCTGTAGAGGAGTAGCTTTGCAGCAGATGAATGTTGGTGATTGGAAATAAATTTAGTTAGAGGAAAAGATTACAAAATTAAGGTAATTTTCAATAAATTATTACATTTTAATTAATTTTGTGATATTTTTTAGTACGGAGGTTGGCTATAGTTTGGATAGCAGAATTATTAAAATAGATAATTGGAAAGAGCAACATTCAGATAGAGAAAGCAAAATTTATGTGACTAAGACGAGAATGTACG
>CAYTOM010000095.1:2075-5229 GCA_964439335.1 uncultured Peptococcaceae bacterium
CAATAAAGGCGATAGAAAGGCTTATTTTTTGGATTTTCGCAGTGGTACTTTAGAGGTAGTAGATGAGGCAAATGGTGATTTTGCGGAGATGCTCGAGATAGATGAGCTGACGGCGCATAGCTTGTGCAAGGAAGTTTTGGATATTAAATTAGCAGGGGATATGAAGCTGGAAGCCAAGGAAGCGATGCTTTATGATCAGGCTACTTATGCTTTGCTGGATCATGCGAAGGATATCAAGAGATTAGATGTGCGTAGTAATGATGCAGAAAAGACCTTAGAGACTGTGAAAAATATGTTTATTTATGGGGATTATGGCTTATTATATGAATTAACCGGTGAAAAGCTCTGCTCCAAGGAAACGAGTAAGCATATTTTTATCCATAAGTGTCGGGAGAGTGGCAAGAATATCAAAATTTTGCCGGAGACGCTATATTTTATGCCGTTAGTGGCTAAGGTAAATGAATTAGGGGAAGAGGTCTTAGCCGGCTGTGCGGTGGGCGAGTATCAGACTAATGATTTTATGTGGTGTCGTATGGTGATATATTTTGAGCTGATGCTTGAGAGCGATGGCTATTTGACTTTGGAAAACAGTAGGCTGTATGGGCGTGATAAGTATAATTTTCGGTATTATTTGTCACGCTATGAGGTAGCTGACGGCAGATGGCTGGCAGGGGCATTGCTCAATGATGAGAGAATGCTTTTGATAGGGGAAAAGGATTATTATCAGCTGTATACTTTTTTGCAGGGCAAGGTCAATTCACCGGCGAAGCTGATGTTGTTAGCAGATAGTGTGGTACTGTATGCAAACAGCGAGGAGAAGCTAGATGAATTAAGGGGATATTTAGCGGAAAATTTGATTTGTGAGATGGAGGATTTGCTGTGCGAAAATAAAATGGTGACAGCGCTGGAATTAGCAGAGATATTTTTGCATAGTGATTGCCGATAGGATAATAGGCAAGTTTTAAATTATGTTTACAAATTGTCGGATATCTTGACAAAGAAATTGAAGCGTGATAGAATGACGATGTATCTATGTACGAAGCCGCAGCAAATAATTGCTGCGGTGCTATTTTCTGGGGCGGTTTCTATTGTGAGAGGAGTAAATGTATGTCGCAGTTGATTTTAGCCGAAGAGATTTTTGCTAAGGAAAGTGTCTTAAAGATAGATGTCCAAGCTATCGCCTATAATTTGGAGATAATTCGTCAAAAGACGGATAAAAAGATAATTGCTGTAATTAAGGAAAATGGGTATGGATTAGGGCTCCGCACAGAGTATGAGATTTTGCGCGATTTGGGCGTGGATTTTTTTGCGGTAACGAATGCCGAGGAGGCTTTGGCTTTGCGACGCTATGGTGCGGTGGAGGAGATATTGCTTTTGTCACCGTATTATGATTTGGCGACGGTTGAGGCTTTGGCGGCGCAGGATATTACGCAGATGCTGGGGCATATGGAGCAGATGGCAATATATCGGCAGGTATATGCTAATTTAGGTGAAAAGCCCAAGGTGCATTTAGCGATTGATACCGGTATGGGGCGCTATGGTTTCAGATGGGACAAGCTACCGCAGGAGATAGCGGATTTTGCACAGGTCGTGGATATTACCGGTACATATAGTCATTTTAATAATGCACAAAAGATGACTATGATGCAACTGGATAGATTTAAGCAAGCGGTAGCGGCTTTGGAAAAGCTGGGCGTGAATAGTGGGCTCAAGCATATGAGTAATTCGGCGGCGTTAATGAGTATTGGCGATGGCGGATTGGACGCAGTACGAGTAGGGTCGGCTATTTTAGGCAAGTGTGCCAGAGGGGCGAATGAGCTAAAGACGGCTGTCTGGTTGGAAGCGGCTATTTGCGAGATTGGTAATTATGTTAAAGGTAGTACGATAGGATATTTGGGTGCGTATAAATTAAAGCGAGATTCACGCTTAGGCTTGGTGAGAATAGGGCATAATGATGGTGTTGCTATTGGTCCTACTGATGGGGGGAGTACTTTGGTGCATGGGATATTGCATCAAATTTCGCTTGCTTTACGACCGGCACACTATCAGAGGTATGCTAAGGTAGCCGAGGTGCGCTTGCCGATAGTAGGGCGCAGCGGTGCTAATCATACGATGATAGATTTGAGAGGACATGATGAGATTGGGGTAGGAATGATGGTGCGATTTGAGGTAAATCCGCTGTATGTGCCGCTATGTGTGCCTAAAGAAATAATAAAGGGGAACGAATAGAGATGTATGAGATAATTACCGGTGAGAATTATGAGGAGTTTGAAGCATTTGTGCGTAAGCATCCTAAGGGGCATATGCTGCAAACTTATGCGTGGAGCAAGCAAAAGCCGTATTGGACATTTCGCGGAATTATCGTCAGAGATGATAGCGGTGAGATCAAAGGTGCGATGTCGGTTTTGATTAGAAAGATACCGATGACATCGTATACTTTGATGTATGCGGCAAGAGGACCGGTGTGTGATATTCATGATAAAGCGATGATTGCGGAGCTTTTGAGTGGAGCAAAGGCACTGGCGAAGGAGTTTCACTCGTATGCGCTGAAAATTGATCCTGATGTCAAGTATGAGGACGAGGATTTTAGACGCGAGATGCAGGAGTTGGGCTTTATTTTAGCGCCGAAAGCGCCTAATTTCGGTAATATTCAGCCACAGTATGTGATGAGATTGGATATTAAGGGCTTGAGCGAGGAGGAGGTCATGGCGCAATTTAAGCCGAAGACTCGCTATAATATCCGGGTGGCTTTGAAGAAAAATGTGCAGGTCAAGATTTGTGGGACTGAGGCGGTGGCAGATTTTCATCGGATTATGGTGGAAACGGGCTCACGCGATGGTTTTATGATTCGTCCGCAGGAGTATTTTGCGGATATGCTTAAAAATTTGGGCGACGATGTACGGCTTTATATGGCGTATACCGAGGAGGGCGAGCCGATAGCCGGTACTATTGCGGTGCATGTGGGTAATAAGGTGTGGTATTTGTACGGGGCATCGTCGAATGCACATCGTAATTTGATGCCTAATTATTTGTTACAATGGGAAATGATTCGCTGGGCGATTGAGAATAAGTGCGATTTGTATGATTTTCGCGGGATTAGCGGAGATTTGAGCGAGGATAATCATTTGTATGGTTTGTATCGCTTTAAGAGCGG
>CAYTOM010000096.1:0-5173 GCA_964439335.1 uncultured Peptococcaceae bacterium
CAGCGACGGTGCTATTCGGCTCATCATTAATCGAGCGCTATTATGTGCATAATAAAGAAGCCGAGCTGAAAAATGCCTACCAGACCTTTAATCAAGCCTACAGTAGCAATTTGCCCTATAGCAAAAGAATCGGTGAAGTATTGTATGATTTAGAAAAATATAATATCAATGTCATGCTTTTTACAATTAACGAAAAAGGTAATATCGACCAAATCATCTATACCTCACGCTATAATAATTGGTCCCCCTCCTCTCTGGAGCAAAACAGCTTCAAACCTGCCTATAGTCCGGCATTATGGCTGGAGCGAGCAAAAATAGAGGGTGCTTTTGAGCAAGATTTGCTCAAAGAGCCGATTTTAATTACTGCCAATGACCGAGATAACCGTCCGCAAATCATTGATTTATACAGTCAACTGGCAGATGGGAGCTATTTATTTTTAAGCACGCCAAAGGAGCAAATTTCCTTTGCCGCTAATTTAGCTATCAAATATTATGTCATGCTGACTTGTATCACCTTTTTCCTCTTGACGATTGCTATTTATTTTCAGTCCAAACGCTTTACCCGACCTATCTTGGAAATTAACTCCACTGCTCAGCGCATCAGTCAAATGGATTTTTCCCAGCCATGTAGTGTCGATACCGGTGATGAATTAGAAAATTTAAGCAACTCAATCAATACCATGGCACAGAAATTAAAGGATTATATCGCGGAAATGGAGCTAAATCAGGAGCTTTTACAAAAGGATTTAGCGCGTGAAACTAAAACCAATACCATGCGGCGAGAATTTATTGCCAATGTCTCGCATGATTTCAAGACGCCTTTGACACTTATTCGCGCCTATACAGAGGATATAGCACAAAATAATGCCGGGGATAACAATATCGCAGAAAGCTGCGCGATAATCTTAAAAGAAGATGAGCGCATGACCTCTCTCGTCACCCAGCTTTTGCAGTTATCCAAGCTCGAGGGCGGCATCGGGCAAATTGAAACGATGCTGTTTCCGATAGATGAATCTATCAGGGAAATCCTCTACCACAGCAAAATTTTGCAGCAAGCTAAAAATATCACGCTGAAATTAGAAACCAATGGCTCCGAGGAGCATTTAGTCTATGGAGATTATGCCAAAATTCAGCAAGTATTGCACAATTTAATTGAAAATGCGCTGAAATATGCTCCCGATAACGATACTATTTACATTGAAAGTGTGAATATCGCTTCGGGAAAATATCGTTTCAGTATCACCAATACCACGCCTACTCCCTTAAACGACGAAGAATTAAACGATATTTTTATCAGTTTTCATCGTTTAGACAAAGCTCGCACTGCCGATGGAAAAAATTTTGGCTTGGGCTTGGCAATAGTCAAAGCTGTCATGGAGCTTCATGGACAAAAATACGGCGCATACAATGTTGATGAAAACAAAATTTGTTTCTATTTTGAATTAGAAGCCGATACCGATAGTGATATCGAGGCAGATTTAGCCGAATAGCCGACAATTAAGCATATTACTTAATACCAAAAAAGGATACACCATAGATGATAGTTCATCACTGGTGTATCCTTTACTTTTTAGCACATATCTTACTTGGTTTGATAATTTGCGCTACTCATACCGGTAGCTCCCGGCATGTTTTGCTCAGCGTATTGAATCATTTTTTTCACCATATAACCACCTACATAACCATTTTCACGAGAGGTTAATTGGCCTTTGTCAACATTTTGATAGTTGTTGATACCTAATTCATTGGCTACTTCATATTTGAAGTTGTTTAAAAAGCCATAAGCATTAGATGCTGCCGGTTGATTAGAACTGTTTCTAGACATTTATCTCACCTCCTTATTGACTATGTCTATATTATGTCTGGAGGTCAAATAAATATCCGATGTAGATTTTAGGCGATCTAAAAGTTTTTTCCAAGGAAATGATTTGCTAGCTGTAGTTGGGTTAAACTAAAAATCAGCAGGTAATTATTGACATATTTTAAATACTATGCTAAAATTATATTATTAAATTTGCGTAGAGGAGTTATTTTATATGTCAAACAAGCAAAACGATTATTTTAGCACATCTGAGCAATCCAATCAACAACATAGATCAATCACAGCTTATCTCCACGCTATCAGCGAAGCAAACAAAATGAATACTGCTAATAATGATTATTATGAAATGGCTTACGAATTTGAAGGCTTTTCCTATCTCTATGAAGATGTGACCTACTATAATTTTGATTTGGAAAAAATAAAGCAGGAAATCACACAGATATTTAGCGAGCACGATAAAACATTTGCCGAAACGGTAATGGAGATCATTCGCACGAAAAATTTAGATGAAATAGCCGTCTATAAGCGTGCGCATTTAGATCGCAAGCTATTTTCCAAGCTACGCAGCAACATTTACTATAAACCAAGCCGCCATACAGCCATCGCTTTAGTCCTGGCTTTAGAGCTGGAGATGCCGGAAGCACAGGAATTGTTGCGAAAAGCAGGCTTTGCTTTATCAAATAATACGCTTGAGGACATCATCGTTGAATATTTTATCAAGCATCATATCTATAGTATACTAGCATTAAATGAAGTATTTTATGCTTTTTCCCTACCTTTATTAGGCGAATAAAAATCCTAAGTCATACTTTTGCTATGGCTTAGGATTTTTCATTTGTATCAAGGAGGCACTTTTTAGGTCTTTTTGAGCTTTGGCATACATATGATGAAAAAGCTCAGTAAAACGGAGGTCACGCCGATGAAAAAAATAATCATCTTACCTAAAAAGTGTCTGAAAAGCATCATATTTCTCATCTTGATAGGAGGAATAATTATATTTCTCCACCAATCGACAGAAATTTTTACCCAAGTATCCGGTGCGATCAAAAAAGACAACCCGATTTATTTCGTTTATACCGATGAAAATAAAATTTCCTTGAGCTTTGATGCCGCATGGGGCTGCGAGCATACCGAGGATATTTTGGCTATATTAAATGAAAATGACATTAAAGCGACCTTTTTTCTGACAAATATCTGGCTGGAGGATTACCCTGAAATGGCACAAAAAATAGCCCAAAATGGGCACGAAATCGCCATGCACAGTGTCAGCCACCCACATATGAATAATTTATCCCAAGACGAAATTATTCGCGAAATTGAGGATAATAAGGCACTGATTATCACTACTACCGGCTATGAGCCTCTACTTTTTCGGATGCCATTTGGTGAATATAATAATTTAGTCATAAATACTGTAAAAGAATTGGGCTATTACCCTATCCAATGGTCGATAGATTCCCTGGATTGGCAAGATGAAGCTACTGTAAGCAGTATTACCAAGCGTGTCACCGACAAACTGCATAGCGGAGCGATTATTTTAATGCACAATAACGGTACTTTTACAGCTGATGCTCTGCGCGAGATTATCCCCTTTGCCAAAAACCAAGGATATCAGTTTGTTCCGATAGGCGAATTAATTTATCGTACAGATTATACCGTCGACACCCAAGGCGGTCAAGCGCAGAAATAATATGCTTTATATAATTAGGTGTAATCTATCCGGAGCGAAAAAAACTTTGCCTTTTGCTATTCAAAGTATTATAATAGGAATAATGTTTTGAATTAAGGTTGGTGCAAAGATGTTAAACAATTTTTTACAAGTATCCTCGCAAGTAATCGTGCTTTTTCTTTTGATGGGCGTCGGCTTTGTAGCGACAAAATTAGGCTTTTTAAACAAAGAAATTACCGCTAAATTAACGGATTTTGTGCTATATTTTGTTGCTCCGGCAATTATCATCGTATCCTTTCAAATAGAATTTGATACAAATTTGCTGCTGGGCTTAGGCATTACCGCATTAATGGCGATATTTACGCATTTTATCAATATTTTATTAGCCAAAATACTAATTCACGATAAAAATAAAGCCAGAGAAAATGTCCTGCGCTTTGGCTCGATATTTTCTAATTGCGGATTTATGGGCTTGCCACTGGATATGGCGCTTTTTGGCTCAACCGGCGTGTTTTACGGCGCAGCTTATATCGCGGTTTTTAATATAGTTTCTTGGAGTTATGGCGTGATTTTGATGAATAAAGGTCGTAATGACTACCAATTATCCTGGCAAAAGGTCTTTATCAATCCCGGCACGATTGGCGTATTAATTGCTTTAATATTATTTTTATGCTCGATCAAACTCCCTGCGCCTATCTATGACACTATTAACTATGTAGGCTCGCTCAACACACCGATACCGATGTTTATCATCGGCTCAGGTATGGTTGGTATGTCGTTAAAGCAGCTTTTCAGCGAAAAATCCATCTATGTAGCGGTTTTGGTACGCTTGGTATTAGTACCACTGGTATTAATCGCAGTGCTGTATCTTTTAAAAGTTGAGCCGATTATCGCCGGTGTCTGCTTAGTCGGTGCCTCTGCCCCTTCGGCGGCACTAACCAGTATGTTTTCGGTAAAATTCAAACAAGACACAGCCGCGGCGATTAATATTATCTCACTTTCGACCTTGCTTTCGATTATTACCATGCCGTTTTTGATAGCGTTATTACAAACTATGATGTTTTAAAAAAACCCCCGATAGCTACCTATCGGGGGTTTTTAATATTCGTTTGGCATTTTGTTAGTTGTACTCATGCGACAATAGCAATGTCTATGAATACATTTACACTACATTGCAAATGCTAAAGTTTATAAGCATGGTAAAACTAAAATGGATATTAGTTTTTTCTCATAAAAGCCCTTCATAAATTCTTTGCGCAATAGCTATTTTATACATCATTAATGCTACGCTGTTTTGAGAGGTAATATCATCGGCTGAAACTCCATATAAAAATATTAATTCCCATTTGAGAGTAGGTATTCCCCAAATGCCATTTTTATTTGACGATACCGATATGGAGTCGTCTAAATTATAACAGACCTTAATCAATTCATCATTGTAGATAAAAGAAAAGCAATCTTCTCCAAGATAGTTAATATCGCCATAACGCTTTATAATCTTTTTCTCAAATTCGGCATGGTTCAATCTATTCGGCTGCAAATTTGCAAAGAAAGATTCATATTTTTTATACTGAATTTCATCTAGCCAAAAAATATCCATAATGTTACAATAACACCTCAAAACTTATTGTAAAAATATCGAAAAGTTTTTATGAGATTATGAAAGTAAAATTTTCGTTGTA
>CAYTOM010000097.1:0-5159 GCA_964439335.1 uncultured Peptococcaceae bacterium
AAATCAAATGATTGGCTTTGTTATGATTTTTGGCTATATCGTGCATATCTTCGTAGATATTGAGCATATTTTGGGATTATATCATAAATTGGACGACGTCTTTAGTCAGGGAGACCCCTTTTTTGCTGCGGGTGAATAGAGTAAGCTGAAATTCCTGCTCAATATTTTGCAGGATACGGCTTAATCGTTGCTGGGAGATATTGAGCTTGTCTGCGGCGGCAGAGATGGATTGCTGCTGGGCAATGGTATGTAAATAGTTTAGTTCGTGAATATGCATGGCGTTACCTCCTTTTATGCTATTTTACTATATACCATCTATTTTGTATATGGTATTTTAGATTAATATCCACAAAAAATAATTGTAGATAGTGCAAAAAAGTCAAAAAGACTGTTTTACAAAAGCTGAAGCCTTTAGTATGATTAAATTAAGGATTAAATTTATTTGCTATTATTTATTTATCTATCAGGGAGGAATAAGCATGAGTAAAGCGAAAAAAGCAATTATGATTGGTCTGGACAGTGCCGATGCTCATTTAGTCAAAAAGTTGATTGACATGGGTAGATTGCCTGCGATGAAAAAAGTGATGGAAAACGGTGTAGCCCAAGAGGATTTGGGCATGATTGGCGTTTTTCCGACTGTAACTCCGACTAACTGGGCTACTATTTGTACCGGTGCATATCCGATTACCCATGGAGTTACTTGCTTCCAAAACCATACCTTGGGCAAATCGCTCGGTATTTTGGAGCAAAACTGGGATTCTCGCCGAATGCACGCCGAAACTATTTGGGAAACCTTTGAAAAAGCAGGAAAAAGAGCATTATTGTTAAACTATTGCCAAGCATGGCCCAATAGAGTTGCGAACAGTAAAAATATTTTTGTCGATGGTACCGGTGTGGAGCCGTTTTTGCGCTGTACAGCGGATTTCCAAAAATTAATTTATTTCGATGAGGATTTTGAGGGGTTGAAAACTATTCCTCACTTTGTCGACCAAAATACCTCTGACTGTGTCGTATATGGCGATCAAATTGAAAAATTCTCCGTTCCGGCGAACGATATCAAAGGCTTAGTCAAAGACGGTCTGTTTACCGAGGGTATGCCGCCATTAGAATCCCCGGCGTTTGTTATCATGGATTATTCTCCGGAGCAGGCGAGCAAGGACGATGTCATCGACAAGGTATTTTCTCCTTTAAAAGCTCCGCAAGGCTGGAAAACCGAGCTTGATGACGAGGCGAAGGTATTTATTTATCCGGTAAATAAGGGCTTAGAGCGCCATTATGCAGTTATCGGCAAATCAAATGGCGATATTTATGACACTGTGACTTTTTATGCAAATAGAAAATCCGCTCCTTTAGGCTCGGCTAAAGTAGGCGAATGGAGTGATTGGCTCTATTGCCAATTTACCGACGAAGAGGGCGAAACCAAAGATGTAGCCTACAAAATGCGTGTCGTGGAAATCGCTCCTGATGGCACCAAAGGTCATGTATATATGTCGCACACGATGAAAGTCGATGTATCTGACTATATTTATCCTCATGAGTTTGCCAAAGAATTAATGGATCACTGTGGTCCGATGCTACCCCATGCTCTGTATGACCGTTTTTCCGAGGAAGGTCGCACCATTTTGATGGAGAGCTTTGAGGAAAATAATAACTGGCATATTCGGGCTGCGAAATATATGATCGACAAATACGATGACTGGGGCTTGTTCTACACCCATTTGCACGGCATCGATCTGGTAGAGCACTGGTATATCAATCAGGCATTTGAGGGCGCCCATGAATTATGGCAGGAAAATTTAGAGACGATTTATCGGATGTATGAAATTTGCGATGATTTTGTAGCGGCTATGTTACCATATTTAGATGATGGTGAGACGGCTATCTTTGTCACTTCTGACCATGGGCAGGTACCACGCTCAGCAGGCTATCATAATCCGGGCATCAGCGATTTGTCCGGTATCAGTTGTAAAGTAATGAGTGATTTAGGCTATACTACTGTGCATCCGGTGCCGAATATGGACGATGTCTGGTATATTGATTGGAGCAAGACCAAGGCTATCCAGTCGCGTAGCTCGTATATCTATATAAATTTAAAGGGCAGAGACCCCGAGGGTATTGTCGAGCCGGAGGAATATGATGAATTAGTCCAGCAAATCATCAGCGATTTGTATGCTTATCGTGATCCGGTGCATGGCAAGCGTGTCGTCGCCTTTGCGATGACAATGGAGGAAGCCCGCTCTTTAGGTGTCGGCGGCGAGCATACCGGCGATATATTCTTCCAGCTTAATTCTGATTTCGGCGAGGAGCACGCGATGGCACCGAGCTATGTCACCAGCCATGGCTTTAGCTTAGTGAGCTTGTGCATGATGTGCGGTGCAGGATTAAAGAAAGGCGCCGTTGTCAAACGCCAAATCAAGGCAGTCGATGTGGTACCGACTATTTGCGATTTGTGCGAGGTCGAAATCCCCTGCAACTGCGAGGGCGGTGTGATTTATCAGGCATATGAGGGATTTGAAGAAAGAGAATATTAATATTTGATTAAGCATTAGGCATCAATAAAAGACCCGGGCACTTTTTCGTAGTGCTCGGGTTTTCGCTTTGTGAAAAACTCATGAAAAAACCACTCGGATAGACCGAGTGGTTCAAAGCGATAGTTAATTTATTTTAAAATTCTTCAGCTAAAATCTGATATACCAAAGCACCTTCGCAGTCGCGTGGCATTCTGACACCGCCGATATAAGCAATCGTCGGAGCGACATCGACCTGGCGAATGATACGGGTAGTGGTGTAACCCTCTTTGATACCACTACCGGCAGCGATAAAGATCGGCCCTACACTGGTGTCACGATAGCCATAGGTAGTTGATAAGGAGTCGCAGTGGTCGTAGTTATAACCCTCAGCATTCCAATAAAGAATGTCACCGCATTCCGGTCCGCCTAAGCCTAAAAGTACAGCATCTTTATTTCTAAGTGCCAAAGCAATGATACGCTTGCCGGTTTCAGGGGATTTATAGCTATAGAGACGAGTCATGATTTCCTCTTCCCATTCGTACTGGTCTTTCGGGTCAATGATGCCATGCGGGTCACGACCTTTGATGTTGAGGTAAATATGGTTACCACGCTGAGCTACGGCGTAGGTTTTATCCCAGTCAAATTCGTACAATTCATTGCCGTTTTCATCGCGTTTCATATCACACAAGCCTAATTCCTGCATGACGCGGACATTGATACCGGTAGTATCGCCAATCATAAATGGCTCATGCTCAGGAGCTACTTGAGCGTGGTCGGAAACTAAGAATAAAGTCCAGCCTTCGTCTAAGAGGTGCAAATAGCTGCCGACATAGCGGTCGGTTTGCTCGTAAATCAAGCGCATAAAGTCTTCGTAGGTGTCCTCACTTAATTTATTGTGACCATGGTCTTTTAAGAATTTAACGATCATGTGACCTTGGATGTCGATATTGTGATAGTGCGAGAATACTACTTCGTAGCCTTCGTTTTCGATTAAGTAGTGAATTGAGCGCGAGTAGAATTCGCCGACATGCTCCCAAGTGGGGATCATGCATTTTTCGATCAAGGTACGGTCACCGCCACCGACGATAGAAAGCGGTACAGGAATGCTGACATTGTCAACGATAGTCTTTTTCAAACTCTGCGGATGCCAGTATTGGTTATCTTCGCTGTCCATACTAAAGGAGCGCCAAACTTTGAAATAGCTACCGTCCTCTTTCATTTCGATGATACGCATATTGCGTGCGGTTTTAACGATAGAACCATCAGCGCGGAAGTTATCATCGATGTAGCCTTTGTAGTAGACATCGTTATAAAGTACAGCTAAAGGCTCAGCGGTTTTTTTGTTGAGATAAACAGCGACATGGTCATAGATGCCTTGCTCATTTTGCAAAATCAAGCACGGTCTGCGGATAAAGCCACCGGAGAATAAGAATACAGTTTCTTTAGCACCGGCAGGGACTTCAAATGACCAGCCTTCAGCAGGTTTAATCGGAGCTAAAATAACATCAAACGGACTATCGCTCAAAGCGTGCTCGCCGTCTTCGGGTTTTAAAATCAAAGGTTTATTGGTCGAGCCGTTGATACCGACAATAGCTTCGCCTTTATCTTCTAATTTTTCGATAACGCAAGGAATATTACCATCAGATGCAGCACGTGGATGCACAGAGGTCTCGGTAACGGTTTCGGAAGCAATCAAAACACTCTCGGAGTCGGTGCAGGATAAAATATCGATACACGCCGGAGTCAAGCCATCGACGACGGACAAATTCGGGCTGTCGGAGCTTGGCGGCCATGAGGAACCGGGCCAATGCCATACGAGAGTTTTTTTGCCACTTTCTGCAAAGACATTCCATAATTGTTCGGCTTTGCAGAACCGGCTGTCAATATTATAGGAAATTTCGTCAATATCAGCACCTTTGCGGTTGTAGCAGGTGATACCATGGGTGACAGGATAAGCACCGGTAGCCAAGGTAGTCCACATCGGCGGAGTTACGGTCGGTTGGGCACCGAGCATACACAAATCATCGCGGCAGCTACCACGAGCGATCAATTTTTCAAAATTAGGCATACGACCTTCGCCGATGTATTTTTTGCTTAAACGAGGATCCAAGCCATCGACACCGATGACCAAGATTTTGTCAGTATAGGCTTTACGATTCATAAAAAATGCCTCCCTTTATTTTAGACAGAAGAGCTTGCTTTAACTCGCAAGCGGTAAAATTGAAAAATACCTTTAAAAACTTGAGATTTAAAAATTTGAAATAACAAAATATAAATTACGCTACGGAATAAAGCTAAGGAGTTCAGAGGGAAACGAAACATTAGCTAATAGAATTAATAACACTAATATTATATATGACATATACACCATAGTCAAATCGGAAAAACAGAACAACGGCGTTTCGCTAATGCGAATGATAAAAAAGGCAAAATACATTGCATTTTGAAAGTTTACTGCATATAATAAATACAGAGGGAATAAGTAACAAGGAGTGAGAATTGATTAGCTAATTGGAAGCTTGGCAAAAAAGGAGATGTCTAGATGGATAATACTAAAAAAGTATTTGTCATGGGTATCGATGGCATGGATCCCAAAATTACACAGCAGTATTTAAATGAAGGAATAATGCCAAATTTAGAAAAATTCTT
>CAYTOM010000098.1:0-892 GCA_964439335.1 uncultured Peptococcaceae bacterium
GAAAAGCGGTGAAAGGAGAAATGATATGGATATAACCTTGCCTCAATTTTTATTTTGTTGCTTTGTATTTATGATTTTAGTTATCGGTATTACGATTTCTCTGGAAAACCGCAATCCGCAAAAAACCATCAGCTGGCTTTTATTGCTCACGCTACTGCCGGGAGTAGGCTTTATTTTATACATAATTTTCGGGGGCAACAGTCGCAAAAGACGCTGGGGCAAAATCAAACGGCGGTTAAATAAATATGTCGATAATGACGAAATCAAAGCGGTGCTTAATTCTGACGAAGCCGCTGAATTAGTGAAAAATATGACCTTGGACAATAAGTCATTTGACCATGCCGACCATAATATCATGCGTCTGGTTTTAAATTCAGGCATTTCGCCGATTACCATGCACAATGAGGTCGATATTTATACCGATGGTGTCGCTAAATTTGCGCAAATGCTCGAGGATATCAAAAACGCCCAAGACCATATCCATTTAGAATATTACATCATTCGCCAATCGGAAATCGGCGATAAAATTCGCGCCGCACTAATCGAAAAAGCCCACGCCGGAGTCAAGGTGCGAGTGATTTATGACGATTTTGGTTGCTGGAAATTGCACAAAACACCGGAATATATCGCCGGATTAAAAGAAGCCGGCTGTGAAGTCTACTCTACTATTCCGCCGAAATTTCCCTTTGGTATTCGCGATTTCAATTATCGTGACCACCGTAAAATTTGTGTCATTGACGGCAAAATAGGCTATGTCGGTGGAATCAATATCGGTGATGATTACATTCACAAAGGCAAAAGATTCAGCTATTGGCGTGATACCCACCTGCGTATCCAAGGCTCGGCAGTCTATATGCTACAGGTAGTTTTTGCTTTGGGCTGGATGATGCGT
>CAYTOM010000098.1:902-5136 GCA_964439335.1 uncultured Peptococcaceae bacterium
GAAATGCTCGTCGATAAAAGATACTTTCCCAAGCAAAATGAGCATGGGACAAGCATTATCCAAATCGCCGCCTCCGGTGCCGATACCCCGCAAGAAACGATTTATCAAGCATATTTTTATGCTATCGCCCAAGCGAAAAAGACTGTCTACATCGAAAGCCCCTATTTTATCCCTGACGAGTCTATCCTGACCGCACTAAAAGCTGCGGCTTTGGCAGGAGTCGATGTGCGTATCGTCTTTCCGCAAAAAAGCGACCATGCCTCTGTGCATAATGCCTCGCTCTCCTATTTAGAGGAATTAATGCGTGTCGGCGCCAAAGTGTATTTTTACGAAAAAGGTTTTATTCATTCCAAGATGCTCTTGGTCGATAATGAAATGGCATCTGTCGGTACGGCTAATATGGATATCCGTAGCTTTATGCTAAATTCGGAAATTAATGCCTTTATTTATGATAATGAAACTGTCAGTAGGCTTTATCGGGTCTTTATAGACGACCTCCAAGACACTCACCAAGCGACTTTAAAAGAAGTAAGCAAAAAATATTTACCGTTTAGACTGTGGCAATCGGTGTGTCGATTGTTTTCACCAATATTGTAAAAGCGCAAAAGAGAGGGCTATCCCTCTCTTTTTGTCGTAAATGAGCAGAAAATCGTAGAAAATTTTAGAAATATTTTCTGAAATTTACAGAAAAATACCTTGACAAATATTGTATGATGGTATATAATGTCCTTGTCAGATAATCGAACAAATATTCGTACAGCGGACAGAATTTTTTGAATCAATTTACAAAAGTAAAGAAAGGGGGAATTTTTATGAGTAACTATAATCAATATTATTACAAAGGTGATACTATTAATGCCCGTATCGCAGATGATGGCGTGGCACTGGATCTGCGTAATGATGAAACTCGCAGCAAAATGTATGATAGCAACTATCGATTAGGTTTAGCTAAGCAGCTGAATAGCTTATATCGTCGCGTAAATGGTTATGATAGCGGAATTAGCGATGAATCGATGAGTTTAGAAATATTAGCTCATGCTATGGGATATGACTTTGCAACCGGATTAAATGGCGATATTGATAGGGGAGCATTGATACTTAATCCTACATTATTTGCTTTGCTTGATAATAAAAATGCATTGGAAAAAAGAAAAGATATTTACAATAGTGCTAAAGAAGCTAATATAGGAAAAAATGATATAGAAAGAAAATATTTAGATTTCTTTGGGAATTTCGCACACTAAATTTATTATACTAAGGAGCATATAAACGATGAGTCGAGATACGGAAGTAATTATTCACAGTTTCATAGCATTAATTGTGGGCGTAATTATGGTGACTACATTTTTTCTATTGGACGGCTTTATGATTGGAGAATCTTTTGATGATTTTCGGATGAATGATTGTATTGGAATAATCCAGCAGGTGGAGTTCCGGTTTTACTTATGGTATTATACTTTTATTATTATACTCGTTTCGTTTTTTGGCTTATTTATGCGTAATTTTGTGACGAATTTTTTGGGGATTATCTGGTCGGCATTACAGTTGCCGTGGCTTATGCATAATATTACCTTTTATCAAGCCTACTATTTAACTTCCTTTGAGGGCAAATTGTTTTTTGCCGAGTTTGGTGTCTGTATATTGGTGCTAACAATATCCGTAATCGGACTGATTCGAGCTTGTCTGAAGGTGTATACCAGGCACAAAGAAGCGCGTTCCCAGACGCTATAGTTTTCATATTCTTTATCAGCTAAATACGGAGAAATATTTAATTAAGGAGCGTTTACCATGACCCAGCGTGGAAATGAAATCATGACACAAGTTATCATATCAGTATTTGTCAGCATATGTATGTTCATATCATTTTTTATGATAGATGTGGTGTGCATAAGCGATGTCTTTGATGATTTTAGGCGAAACAATTATCAAGCTATACTTGATCTCGGAGAATTTTTGCACTGGAGCTTGCATTATTTTATTATAGGTGGTCTGATAGGCTTTTTTGGTATATATATGCATAATTTTGTGACGAATATTTTGGGGATTATCCGGTCGGCATTAGTGCTACCACATGTTATGCGTAATGTTACTTTTTATCAAGCGTATTTTTCAACTACATTTGAGGGCAAGTTGTTTTTTGTTGAGCTTGTTGGTAGTATACTGATACTGATAATATCCTTAATTGGGCTATTTATGGCTTGCCGTAAGGTGTATACCGGGCACAAAGAAAAATTAGCGTAGAATATAATTATCTACTTGAAATTGGGTGATTTAGATGCAAAAATGGGTCAATAGCTTAGTAATAAGAATAATGATTATGGCGGTATTTATCGCTGTTTTCCTGCCGAGTATAATTATAGAGGTGGTTGTGATTGGTGATGCTTTGTCTATTAGTAGCGATACTTTACCGGCAAGCAGCAGTGATTTTACAATTGCCTTGACAATGTTTATTGTGCTAATTATCACCATAGCAGGATGTGGCATCTGGGGCAGGGATATTTTTACGAGCGTAATTTCCTGTATCTATAGCCTATTAAGTGTGATCACATGGGAGTCTTGGGACAAATATGGCGCGCTTTTAGCCTCGTGGGAGGGACGACTATATTTATTGTGCTTTGTCGCTCATTTGCTGATTTTGGTGCTGTCAGTGATTGGGATAGTGCTCTTTTGCCGCGATTTATACTATAAAATAAAAAATGCGGATCATTTCAAGCAAGATATGCTCCCTTAAATATTAATTTAATCTTCGCTCTAAAAAGCAGTGGTTATATGCCACTGCTTTTTTTCGTAAAAATTTTTAAAAAAATTTATATTTTGGGGGTTGACAAATACTATCCTACGATGTATTATTGTATTAAGTTCTTAATACAATAATACATCGGGAAGGAGAATTACCATGGACTTTGATACTAATAAGCCGATTTATTTACAAATCGTCGAGGAAATCAAAGGCAGAATTATCGGTGCGCGCTATGCTCCAGGCGAAAAATTACCCTCTGTGCGAGATTTTGCGGCAGAATTATCAGTGAATCCCAATACGATGCAGCGAGCGCTAGCGCAGTTAGAAAACGAGGGATTGATTTATACCGAGCGTACCAGTGGGCGTTTTGTGAGCAAGGATATCGTCATCATTGAGTCAATCAAAGATGAGCAAGCGATAAATTTAACCAAAAAATATCTGAAAGATATGCAGGCGTTGGATTATCAGTTAAATGAAATTCACAGTCTGCTCGATGATATACAAGCTAGCGAGAAAGGTGAGGAAAAATGATGCCAATTTTAGAGTGTAATGATTTATGCAAAAATTACGGTCCCAAAGTAGCTTTAAAAAATGTAAATTTGACGATTGAGCCGGGACAAATAGTCGGACTTTTAGGGCCAAACGGCTCCGGTAAGACGACTTTGATCAAGTTGATTAATGGTCTTTTGCAGCCAACGAGCGGGACGATTAAAGTCAATGGGCAAAAGCCCGGCATGGAAACCAAGGCTATCGTATCATATTTATCCGACAAAAATTATTTGAGCTCCTGGATGAAGATAGCCGATATTGTAAAAATGTTTAACGATTTTTACCGGGATTTCAATCAAGACAAAGCATTGAGTATGCTTAAAGATTTAAATATTGATCCTGAGCAAAAGTTTAAAAGCCTCTCCAAAGGTACCAAAGAAAAGGTCCAGCTGATTTTGGTCATGGCACGCGAAGCAAAATTATACATTTTAGATGAGCCGATAGCCGGCGTAGACCCGGCGGCGCGAGATTATATTTTGCGGACGATTTTAGCAAATTATAATCCCGAGGCGACAGTGATTATTTCCACGCATTTAATCCAAGATGTCGAGCAAATTTTTGATTCGGTTATCTTTTTAAACAAAGGTGAAATTACATTATTTGAGACAGTTGACGATGTGCGCTTTAAGTTTAATAAATCCGTCGACCAGCTCTTTAGGGAGGTATTCAAATGCTAAAAAAGTTATTTAAATACGAATTTATCGCCAGTGGTCGCCAATTAGCGCCGTTATATTTATTGACAATTTTGGTGGCAATCATCGTGCGTCTATCATTTTCCTTTGATAATGAGCTTTTTATCAACTTGAGCTTGACGGTGTTTACCGCCATTTGCACCGCAGTAGCAGTGATGACACTAGTCATCGTTATTCAGCGCTTTAGTAGTAATGTGCTGGGCGATGAGGGCTATTTAACGATGACTTTGCCGGTCAAGACTTCAAGCATCAT
>CAYTOM010000099.1:0-5076 GCA_964439335.1 uncultured Peptococcaceae bacterium
ATCTGCCGGTATTTTTTCGCCGGCACGCACCAAAAATATCTCGTCACGCTTG
This sequence comes from uncultured Peptococcaceae bacterium, assembly GCA_964439335.1. Taxonomy (GTDB): domain Bacteria; phylum Bacillota; class Peptococcia; order Peptococcales; family Peptococcaceae; genus QAKL01. The sequence goes on from CAYTOM010000099.1 coordinate 53, forward strand.
ATATCCTTGGCATCAATCGTATACTCTATACCGTCGCGCAAAACTCGCGCTTGGTTGGGAGCGAGATTGATCAGCTCGTAAAGAGCTTTGGTCGTGCGTCCTTTAGAGCGCGTTTCTAAATATTTCCCCACCGTAATCAAAGTCAAAATCATGCCGGCGGATTCAAAATATAAATCCATGCTTAATTGATGAGTAAGCAATAAATCACTATTTCCCAAAGCACTCCCAATACGATAAATACCGATGACGCTATAAATTAGCGCCGCCCCCGAGCCCAAAGCTATCAGGGTGTCCATATTAGGCGCGCCATTTTTTAACGCTTTCAAACCGGAGGAGAAAAATTTGCGGTTTAAATACAATATCGGCAACAAAAGCAAAAATTGCGTAAAAGCAAAGGTTATCGCATTTTCCGCACCTAAAAATACCTCTGGCAAGAGCCAGCCCATCATATGCCCCATCGACAAATAAAATAGCGGAATGAGAAACACTATCGAGTAAAGCAAGCGTTTTTTCATCATCGCCAATTGCTTATCCTGCTCATCTTCGATATTAGCGGTAGGATTTTGCTTAGTTTTTTGGTTATCACTCCCACAGCCGGCACCATAGCCTGCTGCTACTATCGCATTAATAATTTCATCAGCTGTAATTTTATTCTCATCATACAAAGCAAGCATCGAATTAGTCAGCAGATTGACCTCTACTTTTTCTATACCTGCCAAATTTTTGACAGCTTTTTCGACATGCCCGACACACGCCGCACAGCTCATACCTGTAATGGTAAATTTTTGCTGCATAAGCTCACCTCCATAAAAATTATTTTAGCAGAGAAATTGGCTTATGTCAAGTATGCCAAGGCTAACTTTATTTATTTTCTTGATAATTTCTCCTATCAAACACATAAATTTTTTAAAAAAATTTCTAAAACCTCTTGCATTTTCGTATAAAAGAGAGTATTATAAAGAAAATAACAATTAGCACTCGTCAGATGTGAGTGCTAACAACAATGAAAGGATGAATAAACATGTCTGAAAATATGGAAACTAACAAATGTGAATTTAAAGCCGAATCAAAACGCTTGTTGGATTTGATGATCAACTCTATCTATACCCACAAGGAAATCTTTCTGCGTGAAATCATTTCCAACGCCTCTGACGCTTCCGACAAACGCTATTACCATGCTCTGCAAAAAGGCGAAAGCGGATTAAACCGCGATGGTCTGGCGATTGTAATTACGATTGATAAAGACAATCGTACCTTGACAGTCACCGACAAAGGCTGTGGTATGAGCAGAACTGAATTGGAGGAAAATTTAGGCACGATTGCCAAAAGTGGCTCCTTGAGCTTTAAAAAAGCTTTGGAAAAACAAGATGAAATCGATATCATCGGGCAATTTGGTGTAGGCTTTTATTCTGCCTTTATGGTCAGCGACAAAGTCGAAGTATTGTCCAAAAGCGAAAACGGCGAGGCTTATTCCTGGGTATCCGAGGGTGCTGACGGCTATGTAATCAAGCCCTGCGAAAAAGACGAAATCGGTACAGAAATCATCATGCATATCAAACCGACCGGCGAGGAAGAGGACTACGACCAATATTTAGACGAATATAAAATTAAATCGTTAATCAAGCAATACTCTGATTATATTCATTACCCAATCAAGATGCTTGTCACCAAAAGCCGTATGAAACCCGACACTGCCGAAAGCGAAAATCCCGAGTATGAGGATTACAGCGAATGGGAAACCCTAAATAGCATGGTGCCTATCTGGAAAAAGCCGAAAAATGAAGTAAGTGACGAGGATTATCACCATTTCTATCACGAAAAATTCCATGATTACAATGACCCGCTCAAGGTCATTCGTACCTCTACCGAGGGTGCGGCTACCTATACCGCATTGCTTTTCGTCCCGTCCAAACCGGAATACGACTATTACACCAAGGATTTTGAAAAAGGATTGCAGCTTTATTCCAACGGTGTCTTAATTATGGAAAAATGCGCTGATTTACTGCCTGATTATTTCAGCTTTGTCAAAGGTGTCGTTGATTCCCAGGATTTATCGTTAAATATCTCGCGTGAAATGCTCCAGCATGACCGCCAGCTGAAAATCATTGCCGGCAATTTAGAGAAAAAAATCAAATCCGAATTATCCTTGATGCTGAAAAACGACCGCGAAAACTACGAAAAATTCTACGAAGCCTTTGGTTTGCAATTAAAATACGGCATTTACAATTCCTATGGTATGAAAAAAGATTTGCTCAGCGATTTATTATTATTCTACTCCTCTACCGAAAAGAAAATGGTTTCGTTGGCAGAATATGTCGAGCGTATGGGCGAAGAACAAAAGGATATCTATTATATCGTTGGTTCTACTGTCGAGCAAATTGACCGTCTACCGCAAATGGAGCTATTAAAAGATAAAAATTATGAAGTATTGTATTTGTTAAATGCAGTCGACGAGTTTGTTCTCAAAGTCATGCAAAATTACAATGAGAAAAACTTTAAATCAGTTACCGACGGCGATTTGGATTTAGAAACTGCCGAAGAAAAAGAAGCAGTCCAAAAGAAAATCGATGACAACAAAGAAATGCTGGATTTCTTAGGCGAATCCTTAAAAGGTCGTGTCAGCAAGGTTGTTTTGTCCAATCGTTTGAAAACTCATCCGGTTTGCTTATCTGCCGAGGGCAATATTTCATTGGAAATGGAAAAATTGCTAAATGCTATGCCCAACCAAGAGGGACAAATCAAGGCTCATCAGGTCTTGGAAATCAACGGCGACCATCCTATCTTTGAAACCTTGTGCAAAGCCTACCAAGAAGACAAAGAGCGTGCCGAGGACTACATCAATATCCTCTATGTCCAGGCATTATTGATTGAGGGCTTTGCTGTAGAGGATCCGATCACTTATTGCAATGCTGTTTGCGAGTTAATGAAATAAATCCCCCAAAGGAAAAGACCTATTCTATATATAGATAGGTCTTTTCCTTTTGCATATTTTTATCGGCGTTTCTTTTGAAAAAAATCGCTGACTATTTTCGCACATTCCTCGGGCAAAATAGGACCGGTAATAAGCACATTATGCTCGAAAGCCGGAAATTGCAATAAATTAAGCAGTGTACCGGCAGAGCCGAAGCGGTATTCGTCAGCGCCATAAACTACACGCTTAATCCGCGCATTAATCATCGCTCCGGCACACATCGGGCAGGGCTCCATCGTGACATATACAGTGCAATCATTAAGCCGCCAATCACCTACATTCTCTCCGGCAGCCTTTAGAGCATTGATTTCCGCATGAGCTGTAGCATCATGCTTGGATTCGCATAAATTATGCCCCCGCCCGATGATGCGCCCCATTTTATCAACAACGACGGCGCCGATAGGGACTTCGTCCAAAGCCTCTGCCTTTTGGGCTTCGGCTAAAGCCTCGTACATATAATCTACATCAGTCATCAATCGCTATTCTCCTCAAAGTTTTTTCTTATCATACCATAACCTACACTTGCTGTCCAGCAGGTAAATAAATTTATCACAAAACCTTGGAAAATTGCTTGTCAAATCGAAACTTGTTTGTTATAATTATGTTTTAATACATACAAACAAATTTACTAAAAAACACAAAGGAGAATCGAGAAAAATGGCTTACTTTTATGATGAACCGTCCCATACTTTTAATGAGTATCTTTTGATCCCCGGATATACTTCGGCAGAATGTACTCCGGATAAAGTATCCTTAAAGACACCTTTGGTTAAATACAAAAAAGGTGAAGAACCTGCTATCTCTATTAATATCCCCTTAGTCAGTGCTATCATGCAATCGGTATCTAATGATACTATGGCTATCGCTTTGGCAAAAGAGGGTGGTATTTCCTTTATCTATGGTTCGCAGTCTATCACCGATGAGGCAGCTATGGTCGCAAGAGTTAAAAAGCATAAAGCAGGCTATGTCACCAGTGATTCCAATATCCGCCCGGATCAGACTTTGGCTGAAGTATTGGCATTAAAAGAGCAAACCGGACACTCCACAGTAGCGGTAACTGATGACGGTACAGCTAACGGCAAACTTTTGGGCATCGTGACCAGCCGCGACTATCGCCCGAGCCGTATGAGCCAGGATTTAAAAGTCAGCGAATTTATGACTCCGTTAGACAAATTAGTAGTCGCTAAAGACGGCACTACTTTGAAAGAAGCTAACGACATCATTTGGGACAACAAATTAAACTCTCTGCCGATTGTCGATGACAACGGACATTTATTGCATTTCGTTTTCCGCAAGGACTACGACTCTCGCAAAGCTAATCCCAATGAGCTTTTAGATGCCAACAAACGCTATATGGTTGGCGCAGGTATCAACACTCGCGATTATGCCGAAAGAGTACCGGCATTAGTTGAAGCAGGTGCCGATGTATTGTGTATCGACTCCTCAGAGGGCTATAGCGAATGGCAAAAATTAACCTTGCAATTTATCCGCGAAAAATACGGTGACAGTGTCAAAGTCGGCGCCGGTAATGTCGTCGATCGCGAAGGATTCCGTTTCTTAGCCGAAGCAGGTGCGGATTTTATCAAAATCGGTATCGGCGGTGGTTCTATCTGTATCACTCGTGAGCAAAAAGGTATCGGTCGTGGGCAGGCTACCGCAGTAATTGAGGTCGCCAAGGCTCGTGACGAATATTTCGAGGAAACCGGTATCTATATCCCGATTTGCTCCGATGGCGGTATCGTCCATGACTACCATATGACCTTGGCATTGGCTATGGGTGCAGACTTTATCATGCTGGGTCGTTATTTCTCGCGCTTTGACGAAAGCCCGACCAACAAAGTCAAAATTAACGGTAGCTACATGAAAGAGTACTGGGGCGAAGGCTCGGCGCGCGCACGCAACTGGCAGCGTTATGATTTAGGTGGCAAAGGAAAGTTGTCCTTTGAAGAAGGTGTTGATTCCTATGTACCGTACGCCGGTGCTTTAAAAGACAATGTCCAATTATCCCTATCCAAAGTAAAATCCACCATGTGCAACTGTGGTGTCTTAACTA
>CAYTOM010000100.1:0-5037 GCA_964439335.1 uncultured Peptococcaceae bacterium
ATTAGTCGGAACGAATCCTTTTAATGGCGAAATAGGCGAATTAACCTTTGCCGATGAGGTACGCTTAGAGACGATAGTGCCGGAAAATAAGCTAAATGTAGCAATTACGGCGATGATAGAGGCGCACCCCTACGAGGAAGTTGCCTATGATGTCTACGAATTAGCCCAAATGGGCGATAAGCGCAGTATCGGCAGGCTAGGGGATTTAAGCTCCGAAATGAGCTTAAAAGAAGTATTGGAAAAGATAGCAGAAAAGTTAGAGCTTACGCAATTAGGCTATAGTGGAGATTTAGAACAACGGATCAAAAAAATAGCTCTCTGTGGCGGTAGTGGCTGTGGATATCTAGCCAACGCGCAAAAAATAGGGGCGGATTTGTATCTGACCGGTGATGTGAAATTTCATGATTATCAAAAGGCAGAGGAATTAGGGATTGCTTTGGTAGATGGCGGTCATTTTTCTACGGAAAAATTTATTTTAGAGAAAATGCAAGCATTTTTAGCGCAGAGATTCCCCGAATTAGTGATAGATATCGCCGAGGAAAAGGATTTTAAGCAGGTATTTCAAGTATAGATTAGGTGAAAATTCGCATAGAAAAAGGCTTATTCAACAGAATAAGCCTTTTTCTTATTTGATACGCTCGACAGCTTTTAAAATACCGTAAATAATTGCCGGAGGGCGAGGAGGACAGCCTGGGATATACATATCTACCGGAATGACACTGTCTACGCCGCTATTAGCTGCATAGCCAAAACGAAACATACCGCCGGATAAAGCACAGGTACCTACAGCGACGACAATTTTCGGATCAGGGGTAGCTTCGTAGGCTTGGAGCAATGCTCTATGCATATTGCGTGTCACCGGACCGGTCACAAGCAACATATCCGCATGGCGTGGAGAGGCAACAAAGGTAATACCTAAACGCTCCAAGTCATTGAGCGGATTCATCAATGCATTAGCCTCATAATCACAGCCGTTACAGCTACCGGCATCAATCTCACGAATTTGTAAGGAACGATGAAGCGTCTTTTGGATTTTATTTTTCAATTCCTCAGCTAATTGAGCTGTATTTTCCGTCGGAACTTCATCTATCAGCATCGGTTTACGCAATAATTCTGCTTTGGTGCAGGCACTGTCGGTAAAGGATTCGGTCATATAGATAGCTTGAGTAGGGCAGAGCTCGGTACATAGACTGCAATAGATACATTGGTCGATATGAACATTTGGATAGCCTGCCTCGTCGATAGTAATAGCTTTTGACGGGCAATTTTGGGCACAAATATGACATTTTTGGCACATCTGCCCTTTAATTGCCGGAGCACCGACATAGCCGGTATTATCGATAGGCTTGATAGGATAATCATTGGTCAGACGGCGATATTTCAGTATTTTTTCGTATTTTTTCAGCATATTGAAATCTCCTTTTAAAGGTCATTGCCGGAATAAGAGAGATTGAAGCTTTTGTTGATCAGCGGAAAATCCGGAACTAAATTAGTATTAACAGCATAGGGCACAGCCATCCAGTTGCAATAGGAGGGGGTGCGAATTTTATAGCGATAAATCATATTATTTTCGCCTACCATGACCCAGTGCATATTTTCGCCTCTGGCTGCCTCGGTGATACCATAAGCATGGCTATATGCCGGTAATGTTTGCGGTAATTCGACCGATAATGCGCCATCTGCCATATTTTCGATGACATTTAACATCAGATTGACCGAGGTTAGGGCTTCTTTTAAACGAACATTAAAGCGACAGCTGACATCACCGCAGTCTAAATGATGAGTAGCAAATTTAAAGCTATCATAGGCACTGTAAGGGTGATTTTTGCGGACATCATAATCTAATCCCGAGGCACGACCGGCGATACCTGTAGCATTCAAATCATAGGCGACATGGCTATACAAGACACCGGTGCTTTCCAAGCGATCCAAAAACATCGAATCATTATTAGCCATATCTGTAGTGTCGATGATTTCCTTGCGGATAGCGTGCAATTGCTCGATGGCGCCTTTTTCTTTGCCAATTAGGAAATCGCGACGGACACCGCCTAACTTATTGGTACTGCGCAAAAAGCGCGTATTGGTCAAATAATGGGCTAAATTGTAGCTCCAGATACGAAGCATATTAAACTGCGAAGCCAAAAATAAATTGGCAGTATCACCGGCGATACCGGATAAATCACCAAAATGGGAAATGATACGCTCTAATTCGGCTAAAATGATACGCTGCTGCTGAGCACGCAGAGGCACCTCTACTTGAGCAATTTTTTCGATAGCTAATGAGTAGGCTAAAGAATTGGCAAAGGTCTCATCACCGCTGATACGCTCGGATAGGTAAAATGCCTGATGAATATTCATTTGCTCGGCGATTTTTTCGGTACCTTTATGAGTATAGTGCATTTTAGTTTGCAAATTGATAATCGGCTCTCCGGCTACGGTAAAACGAAAATGCCCCGGCTCAATGACACCGGCGTGAATAGGACCGACCGGAATTTGATAGGTATCACTATCGCTAAAGGTCGTTAATTCAGGTGCTGGGACATCTTTAGCCTCCGGCAAAGGTGGCTGGGAGAGATCTGTGACACTTTTGTGCAAATGCGGGGGATGATTTGCCCAGTTATTATGATAAATCAAATCAGTCGGATTGGGATGATCGAGAGGCTCCAAGGCAAATAAATCCCTGATTTCGCGTTCGTATTTATCAGCTGCCGGAGTGATTGGCGTAATAGACGGAAAATTAGGCTCCTCAGGAGCAATCGGCACCGTCACAATGATGAATTTATTGAGCTTATGCTGAGCATAGGTGTAGTATAAAGTAAAATGCCCATTAAGCTCGATTTCATCATTAGCAAATAAATTGACTAACGGCAAGCGATGCGAACGATTGAGGAGCATGTTTACCTTGCGCAAATTGATAGTACTCGTATTTAGGTATATTTCATTGTCGTTTAAATAGCGAATTTCGGTCTCGATGCCGGTTTGTTTGTTAATTTTGGTGATTTGCTTGAGCAATTCCTCAATCGAAGTACCGGTAGGAGCGAGATGAGCTTTTAAATCATACATAAATCAGTCTCTCCTTTCTTAATAGGGCAAGATAGTTTGCTGAGTTAAGCTGAGAAGCTCTGCTAAAAAGCCCGGTGTCTGGATACCCATGATGATAATCAAAATGAGTAAAAGTAAAATTACACCGTTACCGCTTAATGTTTTAAAGGGCTTCACAGATTCTTTATCAGCAGCTTCGCCGTAGAGCATGGGGCTGACTGTGTAAATGATAGAGGCAAAAATAATTGCCAGCATAATCGCCAAAATAGCACCTAAATAGAAATTGCTCTTTTGGAAAATAGCTGTCAAAATCGTAAATTCACTACTGAATACGGAAAATGGCGGCGTACCGGCAATAGCTAAAAGTCCAAAGATAAAGACCCAGCCGGTAAACGGAGCCGTTTTAATCAAACCCTTGACGCTTTTGATTTCACCGGATTGATAAATATGCAAAATATTGCCGGTGGTAAGGAAGAGCATCGTTTTAGTTAAGGAATGGTTGACTAAATGAAGCATCGCACCGTAAATAGCGAGCGGAGTATTGACCGCCAAAGCTAAAGAAATAATGCCCATATGCTCAATACTGGAGTAGGCGAGCATACTTTTGTATTCTCTCTGGCTCAAGATAAAATATAGCGCAGCGAGGATAGACAAAATAGCTAAAGTAAGCAAAAACGGAGTCGTAAAGCGAGAACTGCCGGCATTGATATTCAAAATAGTCATCACGCGGATAATCGGGTACAGTGCCGTATTTAAAAGCACACCGGACAATAAGGCACTGATTGGCGAGGGGGATTGGCTATGAGCACCCGGTAGCCAGGAATGCATCGGTGCCAGACCTGCTTTGGTGCCAAAGCCTATCAAGACAAAGACAAATGCCAAGCGCAAGGTACCGGTGTCAAAAGCTGCCGCATTTTCGACTAAAGCCGGTAGATAGAGATATTGCTCCTCGGTCAGGCAATCAATCGAGGACAAATGCAACAAGATAACGCCTAAAAAGGCGGTAGCAATACCGACAGAGCAGATGATGATATATTTCCACGATGCCTCAATGGACGATTTTTTATTATAAAAGCCGACCAAAAAGGCACTGGCTAAGGTAGTCGCCTCGATAGCTATCCACATGATACCAAAGTTACCATTGGTTAAAGCCAGTAGCATCGTAAAGGTGAAAATATTGGTCATGATATAGTAAATACGGATACGAGGCTTGGTGATTTTTTCGTGATGGACATCAGCATTTAGATAATTTACCGCATAAATGCTGATTAAAAAGTTTAAAAATGCCGTTACTAAAAGTAGTAGCGCATTTAACGGATCTAAATAAGTGTGAAATGCGGAATGTACAGCGTAATTAGCCAAGACATCTTTAACCAGAATTATGCTGATAACCAGAATTATCCCGTTTATAAGCAAATTAGTACCATGATGCAGGCGGGTATTTCTGGTGGTGATATATACCGGCAGGCTTAATAGCGGTATAATCGGTAAAATAAAAAGTAGATTGTTTGTCATGATTTTACCCTCTCAAATTGTGTAATTTATCGGTATCGGTGCTTTGAAAGCTGGTATTGATACGAAAGACGATCATACTCATGATGATAATCGCCGTCAATAAATCGATAAATATACCGAGATCAATGATTAATGGCATACCGTGAGTGGTAAAAAGTGCGGTCGAAAATAAACCATTTTCAATTACTAAAAAGCCGATGATTTGCCCGATAGCATCTTTGCGGCTGATCATGAACAATAAGCCGATGAAAATAATCGACAAATTGCAGGTTAAAGGCGTAATGATGTCTTTTTCGGCAATTAGCGGAATCTGCGAAATAGTTAAATAAACAATCGCTATCAAAATGCAGGCAATAAACGATAAAATCGGGATATTGAGATAAAAATCCTTTTGGATTTCATGATTTACCTTGTGATGAGTATTACGCAAATAGCGAGGGATATAGATGACCTTTAAAAACAGCATAATCGCACTGACAA
>CAYTOM010000101.1:0-5036 GCA_964439335.1 uncultured Peptococcaceae bacterium
GCGTTTCTGCCAGAGCTTTATGACCGAATTGGCTAAGCATATCGGTGCTGATACCGATGTGCCGGCAGGTGATATCGGCGTAGGTGCGCGTGAGGTTGGCTATTTGTTTGGTCAGTATAAGAGATTGCGCAATGAATTTACCGGTGTATTGACCGGTAAAGGTTTGACCTATGGCGGTTCCTTGGCTCGTACCGAGGCTACCGGCTATGGCTTGTGCTATTTCACCCAGGCAATGTTAGAGGATCATAATGATACTATGGCAGGCAAAACTATCGTAGTTTCCGGTAGTGGTAATGTTGCTATCTATGCGGTAGAAAAAGCTACTGCTTTAGGCGGTAAAGTAGTTACCATGTCTGATTCCAATGGTTATGTGTATGATAAAAACGGTATCGATTTGGCATTGGTCAAAGAGATCAAAGAAGTAAAACGCGGCAGAATTAAAGAGTATGTTCTCGTTCATCCGGAAGCTGAATATCATGAAGGCTGCAAAGGTGTTTGGAGCGTAAAATGCGATATCGCTTTGCCGTGCGCTACGCAAAATGAAATCGACGAAGAATCTGCCAAGATTTTAGTTGCTAATGGTGTCAGAGTTGTAGCTGAGGGTGCAAATATGCCATCTACTCCGGAGGCTATCCAGACATTCCAAAATGCAGGTATTCTCTTTGCTCCGGCTAAGGCATCTAATGCCGGCGGTGTAGCTACCTCTGCTTTGGAAATGAGCCAAAACTCCATGCGTTATGGCTGGACTTTTGACGAGGTAGATGCTAAATTGAAAGATATCATGATCAATATTTATCATAATGCCTCTGCTGCTGCTAAGGAATATGGCATGGAGGGCAATTTGGTAGCCGGTGCAAATATTGCAGGCTTCTTGAAAGTCGCTGAAACCATGAAAGCTCATGGTGTAGTGTGATTTTAAATTAGCTGAAAATAGTTTAATAGTTTAATCAAGATAAAAAAGCATTCGTAGGTCTACGAATGCTTTTTTGCGTTTGTTTTTTCATAGTAGCATTAGACATATTTTTTCATTTGCTTGAGGGCGCCTTTTTCCAAGCGACTTACTTGGGCTTGGCTGATACCGATTTCCTCGGCTACTTCCATTTGAGTTTTTCCTTGGAAAAAGCGTAAATCGATAATCGTCTGCTCCCGCTGATTGAGATGATTGATGGCTTGTCGGAGCAGGATATTATCCAACCAGCGATGGTCGGTGTTCTTTTGGTCGCCGACTTGGTCCATGAGATAAATAGGATCACCGCCATCATTATAAATAGGTTCAAATAGGCTCATGGGCTCTTGGATAGAGTCCATCGCAAAGACGACATCTTCCTTAGGCAATTCTAATTTTTTGGCGATTTCATCGACAGTAGGCTCTCTGCCTAATTCATAGGCTAAAATTTCACGCATTTTTAGCGCTTGATAGGCGGTATCACGCAGGGAACGACTGACTCTGATAGAGTTGTTGTCGCGGATATAGCGCCTGATTTCGCCGATAATCATCGGTACGGCATAGGTGGAAAAGCGGACATTTTGGCTCAAATCAAAATTGTCGATTGCCTTGATTAGCCCAATGACCCCTACCTGAAATAAATCATCAGCTTCTTCGCTGCGATTGCTGAAACGCTGTAGGACACTTAAAACCAGTCGCAAATTGCTGTAAATCAGCTCTTCGCGGGCGCGCTCATTGTGATTGGTTTGTAAATCTAAGAATAGCTCGCGCATTTTTTCATTTTTTAAAAGAGGGAGCTTGGAAGTATCAATTCCGCAAATATCTACTTTACGCATCATAACCATCTTTTGTGCCTCCTAAAATAGGATATCTTAGTTATTGCCGCAAAAGGAAAGGATTATGCGGTAAATTAGTTAAAAAGCCTAATTCGGAAGATAGCACAAGATTATGCCTTGAAAAATTGGCACGAAAAGGTTAATATAGTATGAAAAATACGCATCTTTTTACGAAAAATCAACAATATTCTTGACAATTTCTTAAAGTTAAGACAAATTTGTTACTATATTAAAAAAGCATTCTGCCCATATTTGTGTTATAATAAGAACATCGAAAAAGACATTTATCTTTTATAGTGATATATAATACGGAGGTGGCAAGATTGAACAACTATACTACTTTAGATGAAGCAGAGGTTATTGAAGCTGCCAAAGCAGGTAATGAGGAAGCAATGGAATTTTTGCTGGAGAAATATCATGGTTTGCTGGGGCATATATGTGAAAAATATTTTTTGCGTGATGGTGAGCGTGACGATTTGATGCAGGAAGCGATGATTGGCTTTGTGCAGGCGGTACATGATTATAAGCCGGAAAGCGGGAAGCAATTTAAAAATTTCGCTTTTTTGTGCGTAAAAAGGGAATTGGATTCCTGCGTAAAACGCTCTAATCGCAAAAAACACATGATTTTGAATGAAGCAGTGCCGATTAGTTGCTCTAATGGTGAAGATGAGGAAATCTGCGAAAATGAGGCTCTTTTGATGGAGCGCGACAAAACCGGCAGTGTGATTACACCGGAAAGTTTGATGATTGAAAAGGAAAGCTGTGTCGAAACCAGTAATATTTTAGCGGATATCTTATCCAAATTAGAATACAAGGTGCTAATCATGCGCTTGATGGGCTATTCGTATAATGAAATCACTTTGCTTTTACAGCTGGAAAATAAATCGGTAGACAATGCTATGCAGCGTATCCGTAAAAAGTTAAACAAAAAGAAGTATACTTTGGGTTTGGAAATTTAAAAAAAGCTATCAGCATTTGCTGATAGCTTTTTTGGGTGAGAATAGGTGCTAGAGGGGTGTATTTTTAGAAAAACAGCGTATTTTTTGGACACATTGCAGTTTTTGTCCAAAATGATTAAGGCAATTTTTATTGAAAAAAAGGCAGAATTTGTGCTATAACAATAGTAATAGCTGGATTTACCACTGAAAGTATTTTAAAATACAGAGATTATGGAGCATTTTAAAATTAGGGGTTAATATCGGAAAAGGAGAGAATATCATGGCTAATTCCAACATAACCAAACAAGCACTGGCAAATGCGCTGCGGGAATTAATGGAGGAAACTACTTTTGATAAAATTCAAGTGGCGCATATCTGTGAGCGATGTGATATGAATCGCAAGAGCTTTTATTACCATTTCAAGGATAAATACGATTTGTTGAATTGGATTTTTGATACGGAAATCATGCCGGTCATTCAAAATAATTCTGAGACAGAGCAACTCCAGCAATGTGTGGAGGCTATCCGCAATGTCTGCAATTATTTTTACGAAAATAGAAATTTCTATCGCAAGGCATTGAAAATTCAAGGACAAAACTCCTTTGCGGAGCATTTTAAGGAGTATATCATGCCTTTTTTGCGCGTTAGATTAATCTATCTGGTGGGCGAGGAAAATGTGGACGAATTTACGCTGAACTTTTTTACAGATGCCGCTGTCTGCGCGATAGAGAGGTGGCTTTTGGATAAAAATTGTATCCCACCGGAGGAATTGGTAGCAAAAATAGTGCATTTAGTGCATCAGGGTACCAATACTTTGCATCGAGAATTTAGTCATAATGAAGCATAAAAAATAGCAGTCAGGGTGGGGACTGCTATTTTTGCGTTTATACGAAAAATAGATAATTGCAGTGTAGATATTTTTTAAAGAAAGCGACTATTTTGCGCTGTAGATGAATATGATGTCTTATCCGGGCTTAAAGATAGAGATATAGTCTAATTCATATTTTAGCAATAATGCAAGAATAAAAAAAGCAACAAAAAATTTCTCATGTTACAATTTTGGACTTTTGCTTTTTAGTGTCTAATGACACCCGAAAAAGGCTTTTTTATAATATATTTGGGATAATAGCAAGAAACGGAGGAATGTATATAGTAGATTTGAAAAGCCGACAGAATGGGGATTATATTAATTTATAATGCTAAAAGTGAAGGAGAATAATTATGAGTAAAACGATTAAAAACAGTATGCAGAATTTTGCCATTAACCAAGCCTTGAAATATATCGAGAATAATCCGGAGGAAAATATCCCTAAGCTGATGGCAATGGTGGATAAATATTCACCGGAGGATTGGTTTAAAAGGCAGAGAAATATGGTGAGAAAGGCGATTGATGAAAAGGGCAACTGGTATCAGCTGATTTTAAAGATTTATGAGCTGGATGAGGGCGTGCGCAAAACTGCCTTTCAAAATTTCTTGATGAATGCGACTTTGCGTGGGTGGTCTACTCAGGAACAGTGGCGTGAAAAATATGCTTGCAATATCCCTTGGGCGATATTGCTGGATCCGACATCGGCTTGTAATCTGCAATGCACCGGCTGCTGGGCAGCGGAGTATGGGCATTCGCTTAATTTGTCGCTAGAAACGATTGATTCGATTATTACCCAGGGTAAGGAAATGGGGACCCATCTGTATATCTATACCGGTGGTGAGCCGTTAGTTCGTAAGCAGGACATCATTAAATTGTGCGAAATGCATCCTGATTGTGAATTTTTATGCTTTACTAATGGGACACTGATCGACGAAGAATTTTGTAAAGAAATGCTCAGGGTGAAAAACTTTGTCCCGGCACTTTCGTTAGAGGGCTTTGAAGAGGCTAATGATTCCAGGCGTGGAGCAGGGATTTATCAGCAAGTTACAAATGCGATGAAATTGATGAAAGCGCATAATCTGGGCTTTGGTATTTCCTGCTGTTATACCGGTCGCAACTATGCGGACATTACCGGTGAAGAATTTTTTGACTTTATGATTGATTCCGGAGCGTTATTTTCGTGGTTTTTCCACTTTATGCCGGTCGGTGCCAATGCTGCTCCCGAATTGCTCCCTACGCCCGAGCAGCGCAAATTAGTTTATGACCGTATCAGAGAATACCGCAATACTAAGGCTATCTTTACGATGGATTTCCAAAATGATGCGGAATTTGTCGGTGGCTGTGTAGCCGGTGGACGGCGGTATTTGCATATCAATGCCAAGGGCGATGTCGAGCCATGTGTGTTTATCCATTATTCTAATTGCAATATCCATGACAGCAGTTTGCTA
>CAYTOM010000102.1:0-5007 GCA_964439335.1 uncultured Peptococcaceae bacterium
CGCGATAAATTCGCCTTTGTTGACGGTTAGGTTGATATCAAAAAGCACTTGTAGCTTTTCTGCACCCAAAGGGTAAAATTTGTTAATATTTTTTAATTCCAATAAAGCATGTTCGCTCATTTGTGTTTCTCCTTTATTCTTGATTTAAGGCTTCAATCGGCTTTAATGATGCTGCCTGCCACGCCGGATAAAATCCAAAGACTGTGCCGGTAAAGACAGCAAAGGCTAAGGCTAAAAAGACATTGAAAGCAGATTGGACGATGGTAGTGCCAAAGGAGGAAATCAGCGGAATTAAAATAAAGCTGAGCAATACTCCCACTATACCACCGAAAAGACTGATGAAATTCGCCTCTAAGAGAAATTGCAGGAGGATATCCTTTTTAGAGCTGCCTAATGCTTTGAGCAGACCGATTTCTCTGGTGCGCTCTTTAACGGTGACAAAAAGGACATTCATAATCCCGATACCGCCGACGATAAAGACGATACTGGCTACGGCTATCAGCATAAAGGAAAGGGTGTCGGCAGATTTTTGACTGGCGGTGACTTGGGATCCGGCGTCGCTTACGGTAAAGCTACCGCGCGGGTGGAGCTCCATTAAAAGTTGCTCTAAATTGGCGATGGTGGTTTCTATTTCGCCGACATCGTCCGCAATGACGATGATTTTTGGGCTGTAGCTATTGCCCATGACATCTTTCTTGGCGGACGAGAGGGGGATATAAATGCTACTGTCCAAGGTGATATCCGATACGGTGGAGTTGGTTTGGGACAAGACCCCGATGACGGTGTATTTTTTGCCATTAACGACGATAGTGTTGTCGTAGGCATCAAAAATATTTTCAAAAATGTCGATAGCTGCCTGATAGCCCAAGACTGCGACACGCTCTAAGTTTTCTTCGCTTTCGTCATCGAAAAAGGAGCCCAGGAGCAATTCCAGATTGGTGATATCCATGTATTCTTTGGTAGCACCGACGATGGTCATGGTGCTTTCTTCGTCCATGGTACCGCCGTCTACGGTAGTAGAGGAGCTAGCCATGAGGGTAGTTTGCTCGATATTAGAAACGAAATAGTTTATTTCCTCTAAATCTTCGTTATCAAAGGTAGTGCGCTCAATTCTTTGTTGCTCCAACATGCCGGGAAATCCGCCCATCATAGGCATACCGCCGCCACCTCCGCTAAAGGAGGGCATTCCACCACCGCCACCGCGAGAGGAGGAGCCTCTGTTAGCCATCATGGGCATACCGCCGCCCATCATGCCCCCCATACCGCCGGCGGAGGAAGATTGGCTATTGTCGCTAATGGTAATGGTGCCGGCGTTTAAGTTTTTAAACTGCTCAGCGACATCTTGCTGACCGCCCTGACCGATACCGATGACGATGACAATCGTAGCGGAGCCGACTATAATTCCCAAGGAGGTCAAAAGTACTTTAAAACGATTGCCTAAGAGGTTGATCCATACCAGGCGAAGTATTTCTGTAAATGCCATTGTTTCGCCCCCTTGTTAGTTAGCCATGGGCATGGAGGGCATACCGTCACCGGCAGGCATACCGCTATTATTTTGGCGGTTATGGTTAGTGCCGGAGGGCGTAGTGGTGTCGGATTTGGGGGTAGTAGTACCGGAGGAATTATTATTGATCTGGCTTTCGATGAGGACGATATCACCCTCGCTTAAACCGGATAATACTTCGACGGTGGAGCCATCGGTAAAGCCGGTGGTAATTTCGCGGATTTCGGTAGAGCCGTCTGCATTTTTTACTTTGACGGTAGAGATGCCGTTAGCGGTAGTGATAGCGCGCTTAGACACGCAGAGGACATCGCTTACGCGCTCAGTTACTAATTGTACGGAGCAGCTCATGCCGTCGTAAATGCTTTCTAAGCCCTCGGAAGCGACATTGATGGTGACTTGGTAGGTAGTAGTGGCGGCACCGGCACGAAAGGCGGTAATGCTGATAGCATTGACTTTACCCTCGAATGTAGTTTCCGGCATGGAATCAAAGGTGACCAAGGCTAATTGGTCTAAGTAGATATCAGCGATATCGTCCTCGTCAAAGGTCAGGATAATATTGACCTCGTCGCTTTCGGCAATCATGATGAATGCCTCTAAGAGGCTGACTTCATCGCCTGCTTCAAAACTGATATTGGTAATCAAACCATCGGTAGGAGCGAGGAGTTGATTGCCGTCTAAAGAGGAATTGATTTTATTGACCGCTTGGGCTAAGGTGTCTACTTTGTTTTGCGCAGTTAAGACATTTAATTCTAATTCGTTTAAAGTAGCGGTGTAGTTTAATTCGGCGGTGTTGCCGGTGGTTTGGTTTTGCGATTTTTCGTTAAGGGCGGCTTGGATATTGACATCGTAGTTCATTTCATATTCGTCTAAGGTTAATTTGTCTTTAGCCAAAGTGATCTCCATATTTTGCAGCTTGCGCAAGATATCGCTTTTGTCGTCGTTACCGAACAATTCTTTGTAATCATTATAGTACTCGTTGTACAGTTCTTGGGCTTCGTCATAGGCGTCTTTAGCTGCGTCTAATCTGTCCTCAAATGAGGTATAGGTGTCGTAGATGTCCCGATATTTATTCATATATGAAATGGCGGTGTCTACCTGGGTAGCGGTGGAGACATAGCTATTGTGCGAAGTCTCAATGGCTTGGGCATAGGATTTGTAATTTTCATCAGAGGGATCCATAGTTTCAAATTTGGAACTGATATTGTTTAAGTTGGTATAGCTGTCGTTTAATTCCTCGACCCAGTCCTCCAGTTTATTTTTATAGTTGGTGTAGGTGCTGTAGGTAGAGCCGTTATCATCTTTATATTCATCGTAGGCATCTTGAATGGTATCGCGAGTGTCCTCGGCTTGATTCATGATTTCCTCTAAGGAATTTAAAACCGCGGTACGCTCATCATAAGTGTTATACAGTGTCTGATAGGTAGCCAAGTCTTCCTCGTCTTCAGATACCTTTTGGCGATAGGTCGCTAAATTGTTATCAATAGAGGTGATGCTGTTTTGATAAATTTGCTCGGATAATTCACCGGTGGATTTATTGGTATCCATAGTGGCTTTGGCTTCGATGATACCCTTTTGCTGCTGGATTTTGGCTTGCTCCAGCTTTAATTTTGCCGAGGTATACTCGTTTTCCAAGGTATTAAGGGCAGTGTTTAGGCTATTTTGCTCAATGGAAAACAAGGGCTGACCTTTGGTAACTCGCTCACCTGCGCGGATATAGACTTCGTCAATGGTGACATCTAAATCAAGTCTGCTGTCGTCAATTTCCAAATCGATGTCTAATTGGGTAGTGACCGTATTAACCGAGGCACTACCGGTCTCGGACAATCCCTGGACGATATCACCGCGTGTGACAGTTGATTCACGCGAGATGGTAGAGTTGTTATTTTTGTTTGTCTGATGCTTCACAGCAAACATGGCAATTGAGACTAAAATTATGATAAGCACGATGCTTAGGACAATTTTAGCTTGCTTAGTAGATAGTTTTTGCATTTTCGGCATATTGTGAAAGCTCCTCTCAAGTATTTAATGAAGTGCTTTTCATTATACTTGGTAAATGTGTGTAAACTATGAGGAAATGAAAAATATTACATCAAGTTTGCGTGAATTTTTGGTGAAAAAAGCCCTCTGTTTGGTGAAAACAGAGGGCTTTTAAAAAGCTATTGATATTGCTTGATGATTTCCTCATCGGGGGTGATGTAGATGGTTTTTTGATTGTCGTAGATGACCATGCCGGGCTTAGCACCGTTAGGCTTGCGGACATATTTACGCAGGGTATAATCCACCGGTACAAGCGAGGAATTGCGCCCTTTGCTAAAATAAGCGGCAAAATTGGCAGCTAAATCCATGACGGATTTAGGGATAGTTTGCCCTGCTTTCGGTGGGCATGGAGCATTGGGTACTGGGTTTATTATTACAATGATTATAGCATGTGCCATCAATATATTAACGGCTTTGTCTATGGCAGAATTAAATGCGTTGATGCCTAATCTTACTGGTGGTTTGGCACAGTACACTTTGGCAGGTCTTGGACCTTTTGTAACAATTCTTACGATGGTAGGAGGTTACTTAGTCTGTCAGGCCATTGCTGGTTCAGTAGAATGTGCGATGTTTGGAAATGCCATTAACAGCGTGTTTGATACAGGAATTTCCTCTAGTGTATTAAGTATTATGCTTTTGGTTGTACTGATCTTTACTAATCTTATGGGAGTGGACATTTTTGCAAAGGTACAAAATGTAGTAGCGTATGGGTTGATTATATCTTTAATTGCAATGGGGCTTATTGGAATGTTTGGTTTAGGAACCGGAGAACAAGTGACACAGCCAGCAAACCTTGCAGGTTCTTTTTCTGATACTTTTGGATTGTTGGGATTAGCCTTTTTCCTATTTATCGGTTGTGAGTTTGTTATTCCTATTTCTAAGAGTGTAAAAAATGAGCGAAGAAATGTGCCTCTTGGAATGGTGTTAAGTTTACTAATTATTTTGGTTATGCAAATATTTATCGTTTTGGGAATGAGCAGATATACCCAATGGACGGTGTTAAGTGAAAGTGCTTCTCCACATATTTTGTATGGAAATTCCCTTCTTGGACAGGTTGGTTCTTATTGGATGATACTGGTTTCCGTATTAGCGGTAATTAGCACTGTAAACTCAGCAATGAGTTCTTTTTCCTTTATGTGTGCAGGTCTTGCAAAGATTAGCCTTCTTCCAACCGTTTTCTTAAAGAGAAACAAGAGAGGCGCTTATTATGTGGGAATACTTAGTATTGGACTTTTGGAGATTGTAGTAAATGCTACTGGATTGTCTACCAGTGACTCTCTTACATTTATGATTTCTGTGGCGATTTTTTTCTGGATGGTATCTTACATTGTGTCTAATATTAATGTTTTGGTATTCAGACATCGTTTACCAAAAGCACCAAGAACATGTAAAGTTCCCCTTGGACCTGTGATTCCAATTCTAGCTACTCTAGGAAATATGTTTATGATATGGAACATTGACGGCAA
>CAYTOM010000103.1:0-4984 GCA_964439335.1 uncultured Peptococcaceae bacterium
GCTTTAACCACTCCGGCAGCCAGCTACACTTCAGCTTTAATGTTCGGTGAACCATCTATGGAAACCAAACACGCTTATGTCCAGGGTTTTGCCCACTTAGTATTCTCTTTAATCGTTTTCTTTGCTATTGGTGTACCGATTGCTAATGTTTTATTCTAATTAATAGCTTAATAAAATAAAGCCGGAGAAAAGTCTCCGGCTTTATTTTATTAAAAAAACGCGTTTTATCGTGCGAGAGCGGGACTCGAACCCACACGCACATACGATAATTGCTGAGATAATCCGGTATTCGTGTGAACAAATTGTCTAAAATGATGTTTTTTCATTTAAAAATATTATAAAATATTCCATTATTTTGGAATGGGAAAGAAAAAGCCTTGTCTATCGTGATTAACGATAAACAAGGCTTTCTTTTGTAAATGCGGTAGACGGGAGTTGAACCCGTACCCGTTGCCGGACACGCCCCTCAAACGTGCGCGTATGCCTATTCCGCCACTACCGCTCGGAATTACTAAAATAGTATAGCACAACTATATAAAAATGTAAAGAGTTTTTTTGGAAAAATGAATGATTATCCGAAAAATATTTAGCCGTTTAAAGACGACTTTTGTAAAAATGCGCGTAATTGAGCTAAAGCTCTGCTACGATGACTGACGGTATTTTTTTGTGCCATAGAGGCTTGGGCAAAGGTCATCTCTAATTCATCGGAGTAAAAAAGTGGGTCATAACCAAAGCCGTCATTACCGATAGGCGCAGTCAAAATATGCCCGGGGCATTTGCCGAAAAAGGTGTATTCCTCGCCATTTGGTGCGACTAAGGCTATAGCGCAGACGAATTGGGCGCTACGCCGAGCGTAGGGGATATCCGCTAAAAGAGTGAGCAATTTAGCGTTATTTTCGCTATCAGTGGCTTTTTCGCCGGCAAAGCGAGCGGAATAAATACCGGGCGCACCGTCTAAATATTCTACCGTTAATCCGGAATCATCTGCCAAGGTCCAGATATGAGCAGAGGAGGCGGCTAAGCGTGCCTTGATGAGAGCGTTTTCGGCAAAGGTAGTGCCGTTTTCGATAGCAGGAGGAATATCGGGAAAATCCTTGAGACTAAATATTTCGTACTCAGAGCCAAGTAGATTTTTTAATTCACGAATTTTACCCATATTGGTCGTAGCTAATAAAAGCTGCATGATAATCACTCCTGTAGATATATGTCGAAAAAATGAGTAAAAAGAAAACAGCCTGCAACCGAACGCAGACTGTTTCTCTTATACCACCACAACCATCCCATTTGTAGTACCCCACTAGTACCACAAAGCGGAAAACGAGATTCGAACTCGCGACCCTCGCCATGGCAAGGCGATGCTCTACCACTGAGCTATTTCCGCATCTCTCAACCACAGTTATTATTCTATCACAGGGGTTAGAAAAAAGCAAGTGTAAATTTGCGAATAATCCAGTAAAAAATCTTATGACAGCTTTAAATCGAAACTTATACGATGAACATCGCTGGGACCTAGGCTGTGCAAGGCTTGGTAGTGCTCTTTAGTAGGGTAGCCTTTATTTTGGGCAAAACCGTAGCCCGGGTATTGCAGGTCTAATTCTTCCATCAAATGGTCGCGGTAGACTTTGGCGATGATTGAGGCACAGCTAATGGAAAAGCATTTGCTGTCGCCTTTAACGATAGCTTTTTGGGGCAGGGTAAAAAGCGGATTTGCCCAGCCATCGACAGCGATGATGTCGATAGGGGAGTTTAGCTTTTTTACAGCCTCAGCCATAGCTAAGCGACTGGCTTGGAGGATATTGACCGCATCGATGATGCGTGGAGATATTTCGGCGATAGCGGTCGCAATAGCTTTTTCTTGGATTTCCAGGGCTAATTGTTCGCGTGCTTTGGCACTTAGCTTTTTGGAATCATCTACTCCGTAAATTACACAATCCTCCGGCATAATCACTGCTGCGGCAACTACCGGTCCGGCTAATGGTCCACGACCTACTTCGTCACAGCCGCAGATGTAGTTATAGCCTTGGAGTCGGAGGTCGTTTTCGATTTGCTTGAGATAGGTCAGTTTTTCTTGAGCTTGGGCGACTTTTAAGGCTTGGCGTCTGGTTTGCTCGATGAGCTTTTGCACGCCTTGGCGAGGGTCTGGGGCTAATTGCTCTAATAATATTTCTTGCTCACTCGCAGTGCTTTCGGCGAGGAGGTTTTTTATTTGTTTGAGGCTTAGTTTAGCTGTTTGCATTTGGTCTCACTCCTTGGTGAGATTATTATAGCATGGACTGGCTTGTTTGGGCAAGTCCTAAATCTACTAAAACGACATCGAGCCCGATGAGGTGAATAGCCTGATAGGGGATAAATATGTCGTTTTTAAATAGTCCCCCGGGTAATAAAATCCCGATTAGTTGACCTAATTCTAAATCAATGACTGCGTCAATGATTTGTCCTAAATAACGACCATCGGTGATATCGATGGCTTCTTTGGCTTTTAAATCGCGTAAGGCATACATTGGGCGAAACTCCTTTATTAGTATTTATATAAAATATGCTCTTTTGAATTAAATCAGAACAATAGCGATAAAAAGTCAAAAAAAAGTAGTTTGCCACCGACTGAAAATGACAAAAAATATGAGCTCGGTGGCGTATAATAGCGGTATCAGCTGACAGGTGAGAGATAGATGATTATTTATGTGGATCTTTTGATTATGGTTAGTCTTTTGACTAACGGCAGTATTTTTTATATTGCCGGGAAATTAGCCGGTGGGCGTATTCAGATTTACCGTATTATCCTAGCGGATATTTTGGCAGTTATTTTGACAGTGGGGTTATTGAGCCGTTATAGCCCGTATATCAGCTCAAATGTGGGTAAAATAACGGCGAGCTTAGTTTTGGCGTATATTGCTTATCCGTGGCGTGGCAGACGGTTTTATGTACGGCAGTTGGTTTTGCTTTTGTTGACAGCCTCTATGGTCAGCTCGCTTTGTTTGCTTAGTCAGGCGTTTACCGCTACTATGCCGGTGACAGCCGGTATTGCTATCGCTAATAATAGACCTACTTTGTTTAATTTACTGCTGGCGTTAGGCTTATTGGGGGCGTTTACCTATTATCATCGTAAAATCAGAGTTTTACCTCGGGAATTACTTTATGAGGTGGATTTGTATTTGAATGATCATAAGGTGTGCCTGCGAGCATTGGCTGATACGGGCAACAGACTGCAAAGTATGTCGGGCAAAGGTGTGATTTTGGGGTATTACCGCGATGTAGTGGAGATATTGCCTGCTGGATTGGCTGAATTGCTGGCAAATGAATCTATGAGTGCGGATATGCTGATGGTGGCTGTGGCAGATAGCGAGTATGCACCGCGAATGCAGCTGATTTCGTATTATACGATAGATCAGCATAGCTTTTTAGCGGCGATACGCTTAGACAAAGCGGTAGTGTATCATGGAGAAAGTAAAACGCAGGATTTTTTTGAGCCGATTTTGGCATTTGCTCCGCAGAAATTGAGCGGAGAGTGTAATTTGATAATTCCATCAGAGATGCTAAGGTGAGGATAAAGGAGGGTCGGTGATGGAGTGGATAATTAGGCTGAAAGCCGTTTTGCGCGGCAAATTTAAGGATATGAGTGGGGAAAAGGTCATTTATTATATAACTAATAATCAGACCTTGCCGGCACCGCTTGATGCTAATGAGGAAAGAAAATTGATTGCGCGCTTGGCAGAGCATGACCAAGAGGCGGCGCAGAGCTTGATTGAGCATAATTTGCGCTTGGTTATTTATATTGCTCGCAAGTACGAAAATAACAATATCAATAATACGGAGGATTTGATCTCTATCGGGACGATTGGGTTGATTAAGGCGATCAATACTTATAATCCGGAGAAAAATATTAAATTAGCAACTTATGCGTCGCGCTGTATTGAAAACGAGATTTTGATGCATTTACGGCACCAAAACAGGCGCAAGCAAGAGATCAGTTTAGATGAGCCGCTCAATGTCGACCATGACGGCAATGAATTGCTGATTGGGGATATCATCGGGACTGATGAGGACATTATATATGAAACGATAGAAAAGGATTTGAATAAAAATTTGCTGGAATATGCTTTAGCGGTGCTTTCCCCCAGAGAGCGGACGATTATCCAGATGCGCTATGGCTTGTACAATCAGCCGGAGCAGACGCAAAAGCAAGTAGCAGAGGTGCTAGGTATTTCGCAGTCGTATATCTCGCGGCTGGAGAAAAAAATCATTCGTCGTTTGCGCAAGGAATTGCAAAAGGTAGAGTAAAAAACTGCCCGATTTTCGGGCAGTTTTGCTGTATAACAGTAGATTTTCACCCACTTTTTTGCTATAATTATAATTTAAATAGAAAAGCAAGCCAAGGCGAAAGAGGTGTAATTATGCAAAATCAACAAATTGAAAAAGCTATATCGTGGAATCCATGGCATGGATGTAAAAAAGTGAGCCCAGGGTGTCAAAATTGTTTTGTTTATAAAATGGATAAGCGCTATGGACGAGATACTACTATCGTGACCAAGGGCAAGACGACCTATGAGCTAAAGGATAAGGATTGTCCGCCTAATTCGTTAGTCAAGCTGTGTTTTTCGTCTGATTTTTTCATCGAAGAGGCAGATGCTTGGCGAGAAGGCTGCTGGGATTTTATTAGGCGCAGAAGAGATTGTATTTTTGTAACAACGACGAAACGCCCGGAAAGAATCAAGGAGTGCTTGCCGGCAGATTGGGGCGAGGGCTGGGAGCATTTTCATCTGAGTATCTCCATTGAAAATCAGGAAATGGCAGATAAACGATTGCCACATTTTTTAGCAGCACCTCTCAAGCATCGCGAGGTGTTTTGCTCTCCGCTTATTGCGCCGATAAGCCTCGGTAAGTATCTGGATACGGGGCTAATCAAGTGTGTGAATGTCGGTGGTGAAATGGCACCGAAAGCTGATGTGCGCCCGATTAAATATGAATGGGTACAAGCGTTGTTTTT
>CAYTOM010000104.1:0-4923 GCA_964439335.1 uncultured Peptococcaceae bacterium
ATCTTTGATAATTTGAATGAGAAATTTGAGGATTTGTGCGGTGATAATAAAGCATCAGAGGCGGAAATGGCGGTATATACGGCAATTACGCTGTATGCTTTACATCAGCAGGGCAAGGATACGCTTGTGCATATTAACGATAAAAATTATTCTTTCGGTCGAGCGGCGGCTAAACTGGTCGAAAATGAGGACGATGAAGAGCGTATTTTGCGCCGGATAAATTTAGTGGTGACTGCGGTATCAACGCAGGATTTGGCGTATCATTTGCGCAGTATGGTGCAACTGCTGAAAACTAAAGATATTCAGTTGGATTATGCTCGCTTAGCTCAGGATATTTATAAATTTTCCAATCCCAATATGGCTAACGAGGTCAAACTATCTTGGGGACGGGATTTTTATCAAGAATTAAACCGTAAAAAACATACAGATGAGGAGAATGAGAACAATGACTAATGATAGATTATATGTAGATTTTCATATTATTCAAACCGTACCACCGAGCTGTGTCAATCGTGACGATGTCGGCAGACCGAAAAGTGCAGTTTATGGCGGTACTACACGCGCCAGAGTATCCAGCCAAGCCTGGAAACATGCAATCAGAGAGTATTTCAAAGAAATATTTGATGAAGAAAATAGGGGAATGCGCACTAAATATGCCGCAGATATAGTAGCAGAAAAAATACAACAAATCGATGCTACTATCACCGCGGAAGAAGCAAAGAATAAAGCTAAAGATGCTTTAGAAAAAGCCGGGATTAAATTCAAAAAAGATGATGCTACCGGGGCGTTATTTTTCTTTAGCAGTGCTCAAGCCACCGAAATAGCTAAATTAGCAGTGGCAGGGGAAAAAGATAAAAAAGTATTAAAAAATGCTTTAAAAGAGGCACCGTCAATAGATATTGCTTTGTTTGGTCGTATGCTGGCTGACGATATTGAATTAAATGTCGATGCTGCTTGCCAAGTGGCACATAGTATATCTACCCATAGTGTACAAAATGAGTACGATTATTTTACTGCTTTGGACGATTATGAGAATTTGGACAATGCCGGTGCCGGGCATTTAGGTACGATGGAATTTAATTCGGCTACGTTGTATCGCTATGCGACGATTAATGTCAGAGATTTAAAGAAACATTTAGAAGCGGATACAGCTACCGCAGTCAGAGATTTTGCCGAGGCATTTATTCGTTCGATGCCTACCGGTAAACAAAATTCCTATGCTAATCGTACTTTGCCGGCGATGGTTTATGTCACTATTCGTAAAGATCAGCCGATTAATCTCTGTGGTGCTTTTGAAAAGGCTATCTTCGGCACTGACGGCTATGAAAGAAAATCTATCGAGGAATTCTTTAAATACGCTGAAAAGATTTACGCTGATTACAGCGGTAATCCGGAAATGAGCTTTATTGTTGGCGATGGTAATATTGATGCCCAAAAAGTAAACTTACAAGAATTATTGCAAAATATCCGGGAATATGTAGCAAATGAGGTGAAATAATGGCGACATTGTTGCTGAGATTTGCCGGAGCACTGCAATCCTGGGGCATAGAGTCTAAGTTTGACGAGCGGCGCAGTAAGGATTTTCCGACGAAAAGCGGGACAATCGGTCTGGTAGCGGCGGCTTTGGGTCGGGCTAGGACAGATTCTATCGCTGATTTAAATGAGCTCAAATTTGGGCTTAGAGTAGACCAAGAGGGCGAATTATTGCGTGATTTTCATACGGCGAAAGCTGAAAAAGACAGCTATATAACCAATCGCTATTATTTGGCAGATGCTATTTTCTTGGTTGGTTTGGAAAGCGAGGATACTGAATTTTTAGCCCAAATTGAAGAGGCGCTGAAAAATCCTGCTTTTCCGCTATTTTTAGGTCGTCGCTCGTGCCCACCTACACAGCCGTTGGTCTTAGGAATCAGAAACTGTGATTTGCTCAGTGCTTTACAAAATGAGCCCTGGTTAATGGCGCCATGGCGGCAGAAACAGCTTAGCTTTAATAAAGGCTATTATGAGGACAAGAGTAAATTGCGAATTATCATCGATGATGAAAATGGCGATGCTATTTTGCGTGATTTACCGCTTTCCTTTGATAGGAACAATCGGTCATTCACCTGGAGACGGGTGCGGGAGGTAGATAGAGTTAATGTAGCTCCTACCGAGCATGATCCTATGGCAGAATTGGGGTGAGAAAAAGATGTTTTTATCGAGAGTAGCATTAGATATAGAAAAGCGAGAGACGATTAAAGCGTTAAGCTCGCCGAGTATTTTTCATGGCGCAATAGAATCCTCATTTCAAGGGGAAAGAATGCGCAATTTATGGCGGATAGATAAATTAAACGGGCAGATGTATCTGCTATTATTAAGCACAGTTGAGCCTGATTTGCAAAATTTTTGTGCGCAATTTGGGCTAGATGGCTGTGCGGCGGAAATCAAAAGCTATGATGGATTGCTGGAGAGGATAAAAAATGGCGACCGCTGGCGTTTTCGCTTAACAGCCAATCCGACTAAAGCACAAAAAGTTACAGGCGGTCGAGGTCGGGTAAAAGCCTGCGCGGTGATTGATGAGGAGAAAGACTGGCTATTGGCTAAAGCAGGGAAAAACGGCTTTAAAATAGAAAGTGACTTCTTTGGTGTTACCGAAAGTAGCTGGCAAGTATTTCGCAAAAAGAATAATGGCAATAAACAGGTGTCGTTACGCAAAGTGACCTACGAAGGCATCTTGGAAATAACCGATGCGGAATTATTTCAGCAAGCCTTGGTTGGTGGTATCGGCAGGGGCAAGGCTTATGGCATGGGACTATTGACAGTTATGCATATATAGGAGTGCAAAATGGATAATAGCGGAATGATCAAGCCCGATATTCAGCAACTACCACAAATTTCTGATCGGATGAGCTTTTTATATTTAGAGCGTTGCAAGATAAATCGCCAAGACAGTGCGATAACGGTCTTGGACGAGGAGGGAGTAGTGCGGATTCCATCGGGAGTGATTTCTGTTTTGCTGTTGGGACCGGGGACAGAAATTACCCATCGAGCGATGGAGCTAATCGGTGATTCAGGCATTAGTGTGTGCTGGATAGGTGAGCATGGAGTGCGGTATTATGCTTCGGGGCGACCATTAACACATAGCTCACGCTTAGCCCAACGCCAGGCTGAGCTGGTTTCCAATCAGCGCAAACATTTAGAGGTCGTGCGCAAGATGTATTTAATGCGTTTTCCCAATGAAGATGTGGAGAGCTTGACCTTACAGCAATTGCGTGGTCGTGAGGGTAGCCGTATTAGAAAAGTATATCGTGAATGTGCCGATAAATGGGGTGTCGAGTGGAACGGCAGAGAGTACGACCCCAACGATTTTACAGCTTCGGATTTAGTAAATCAAGCTCTTTCAGCCGGTCATGCGTGCTTGTACGGCATAGCCCATACGGTAATTTGCTCGCTGGGGTGCTCTCCGGCATTAGGTTTTGTCCATGTCGGGCACGAATGCTCCTTTGTCTATGATATTGCCGATTTATATAAAGCCGAGATAACTATTCCGATAGCATTTGAATTAGCATCCCAAGAGGTAGATGATATCGCACGCGCTGTGCGCCGCAGAGTCAGAGACGAAATAGTAAAGCAAAATATTTTATCTCGCATGGTTAAAGATATCAAATACCTCTTAACTCCGGAAGATGTTAGCGCCGAAAAGGCTATGTATCTGTGGAACGGCAAAAATGAATTAGTTGAATATGGTCGCCAATATGGAGCAGGTGATGACTAATGATGATAGTGATTACCGTCAGCAATTGTCCACCAAAATTGCGTGGCGATTTGAGCAAATGGTTGCTCGAAATAGATACCGGCGTCTTTGTGGGAAATTTAACGGCAAGAGTCCGAGATGAAGTGTGGCACCGAGTGTGTGATAATATCAAGCATGGCAGTGCCACCATGGCATATGGGACAAACAACGAGCAAAAATTAGATTTTCGCGTTCATAATAACGATTGGGAACCGGTGGATTTTGACGGGATAAAACTAATCAAACAAAAAATCAAGGCTGATGATAAGCATTATAAAGATACTTCCAAAGCTAAAATTAATCATATCAATCGCTTAACACAAATGCAAGGCAGCACCACAAAATCGAAAAAAGACGCTACTTACGAGTATGTCATTGTTGATATAGAGACGACAGGATTAGATAATAGCAATAGCGAAATTATCGAGATAGGTGCTGTGCATATTTTAAATGATTTGGTAGCAGATCAGTTTTCCGCTTTGGTAAAATGTCAGCAGCCATTGCCCCGGGAAATCATTGAATTAACAAGTATTACGCCTGAAGAATTGGCTGAAAAAGGGGTGTCTTTAAAAGAGGCACTGGAAAAGTTTGCGGCATTTTGTGGCAAAAAAGATTTAGTTGCTTATAATATCAAGTTTGATATGCAGTTTTTGCAAGCAGCGTGTAAAAATATAGGCTTACCACTCTTGAAAAATAAGCAAATTGATGTTATGCTTTTAGCTAAGAAGAAATTACGCTTGAAAAGTTATCGTTTGATAGCTGTAGCAGAAAATTTAGGGATCGAGGGTGTACAAACGCATAGAGCATTGGAGGATTGTTTCTTAGTCTATGGGATCTATGAAAAGTTAAAGAATAAATAGGTTCTTGTAAAATAAGAATGCGATGTTATTCGTAACTTTTTAGTCTTATCCCCGCATGCGCGGGGGTGATCCTGTCCGTTACAAGCTGAACCAGCGACGGAACAACTTATCCCCGCATGCGCGGGGGTGATCCCGACTTGCAAAACGTCCTTGACGACAACACGGCCTTATCCCCGCATGCGCGGGGGTGATCCTTAACAATAACAGGAAAAGATATTTACAATTTGCTTATCCCCGCATGCGCGGGGGTGATCCTCAGATATTCTTCAAGTTCCCTTTTCAACTCAACTT
>CAYTOM010000105.1:0-4918 GCA_964439335.1 uncultured Peptococcaceae bacterium
AGCTACCACCGTCGAAGAGGACTGTGCCTTTGGACCGGAAAATTTAGGTCTTGCACCGGAATTAATCCGCAGGCGAGTCGATGAAGCCTTAGCCACTGTAGAAATGACCGCCTTTAAAGACAAAGCCCCGCACCTATTGTCCGGTGGGCAAAAGCAGCGTGTCGCTATTGCCGGCATTATCGCGATGCGCCCGAAATATATCGTTTTCGATGAGCCTACGGCGATGCTCGACCCCCAAGGTCGCCGCGAAGTCATCGCCACAATGCAAAAGCTCAACCGCGAGGAAAATATCACAATTATCAACATTACCCACTACATGGAGGAAGCTGTCTTGGCTGACCGTATTATCGTGATGAACGAGGGCAATATCGCCCTCTCCGGCACTCCCCGAGAAGTCTTTTCTCAGGTAGATATTTTGAAAAAACTACGCTTAGATGTCCCGGTCGTCACCGAATTAGCCCAGACTTTGCCTAAAGAAATGGGGCTTTCCCCCGATATCCTCACAATAGATGAAATGGTGGTGAGCTTATGCCGTTAGAGTTAAAAAATATCTCCTATACCTATCAGCCCAACACGCCTAACGAAAGCACTGCCTTGGATAATGTCTCGCTTAAAATTAACGACGGCGAATTTATCGGCATCATCGGACATACCGGCAGTGGCAAATCGACCTTAGTTCAGCTTTTGTGCGGACTTTTGACCCCTACCGAGGGCGCAGTTTTAATTGACGGCGTTGATATCAATGCCAAAGACACCGACAAAGCTACGCGCAAAAAAAATCGCCTCAAAGTAGGCATGGTTTTCCAATACCCCGAGCATCAATTATTTGAAGAAACTGTCCTAGCCGACATTGCCTTTGGACCTAAAAATTTAGGCTTTACTGACAAAGAAGCGCGCGCATTAGCCAAAAACGCCATAAAAACTGTCGGCTTAGCTCCCGAATTAGCCAAATCATCGCCCTTTGACCTCTCCGGTGGGCAAAAGCGTCGTGTCGCTATCGCCGGAGTATTGGCGATGAATCCTAAATATCTCATTTTAGATGAGCCCACCGCCGGTCTTGACCCGGCAGGACGCGAAGAAATCCTCTCCGAGGTACGCACCCTCCAGCAAAAGCTCGGCATCACCGTCATCTTGGTTTCCCATAGCATGGACGATGTCGCGCGTTTTGCAAATCGCTTATTAGTGTTAAATAACGGCAAGCTCTATATGCAGGGTACTGCTACCGAAATATTTGCTCATGACGACGAATTACGCACTTTGGGCTTAGATATCCCCATAGTGACCACCCTATTAAAGCAACTGGCAAGCTCCGGCTGGGATATCCGCACCGATATCGTCGATATCGAGCAGGCTCGCGCCGAAATTATTCGCGCTTGGAAATTGAGAAAGGCAGGTGGCAAGCATGCTTAAAGACATCACCATTGGGCAGTATCTCCCCGGCAATTCCCTCCTGCATCGCTTAGATCCACGCAGCAAAATAAACGGCGTCCTTTTTTACATGATTGCCCTATTTGTCATCAATAATTTTGCCGGCTTTTGGTTCATGCTCGCTATCTCCTTGGCTTTAATCTTGATGAGCCGCATTTCACTGTCCTACTTTTTCAAAGGTATCAAACCGCTGTTGATTATCATTATCCTGACTGTTATTCTTCAGACTTTCATGACTCCCGGCGAAATCGTCTGGCAGTGGAAATTTCTCCACGCTACCAAAGAGGGGCTTACCATGGCACTATTCATGGCTACACGCCTGATTTTATTAGTCAGTATCACCTCGCTGTTGACCTTGACGACGACTCCTATTATCCTCACCGATGGCATCGAGCAAATGCTCAATCCGTTCAAAAAAATCGGCATACCTGCCCATGAACTAGCCATGATGATGACTATCGCCCTGCGCTTTATCCCGACATTAATCGAGGAAACCGACAAAATCATGAAAGCCCAGGCTGCTCGCGGAGCAGACTTTGAAAGTGGCAATATCATCAAGCGTGTCAAAGCCCTCATACCGATTTTAGTACCGCTATTTTTAAGCGCGTTCAAGCGTGCCGACGAATTAGCCCTGGCTATGGAGGCGCGTAGCTATCATGGTGGCGAGGGGCGTACTCGCTTAAAGGAACTAAAATTCCAAACTATCGACTATATCGCCTTTGGCGTAGCCTTGCTCATCTTGCTTGTAGCAATTATCACCAGAATATACTTTTGAGGTACACTATGCAGACATACAAACTCACTATCCAATACGAGGGCACTAACTATCAAGGCTGGCAAAAACAAAAACGCCTTGATGCCCCCACTATCCAGGAGCATATCGAAATAGCACTCAGCGATTTATTAAACTCCGAGACCTCTATCGTCGGTGCCGGGCGCACCGATAGCGGTGTCCATGCCTTGGCACAGACAGCCAGCTTTCGTGCCGAAACCAAAATTCCGCCTGACAGCATCCTGCGTGCCTTAAATGTCCGCTTGCCCGATGATATCGCTATTACCGATGTCGCTATCATGCCTGATAATTTTCACGCCCAAAAAGATGCTAAAGCCAAGCACTATCGCTACTATGTCTACGCCGACAAAATCCCTCGCACCATTGGTCGCCAATATTTCTACCAAACCACCTATCCCCTCTCTAGCGAGCTTTTAAACGAAATCATTCCCCTTTTAGAGGGCACCCACGATTTCAGCGCCTTTTGTGCCAGCGGTAGCGATGTCCTCACCAAAGAGCGCACCATCTACAAAATAAAGCTCACCCAGCACGACAAATGGTGGATATTTGACTATTACGGAGCAGGATTTTTGCGTAATATGGTACGCATCATGACCGGCTCCCTTTTGGAAATCGCCGCCGGCACCTTGGCACCTACTGCCCTCTCCCAAGCACTCGCCATCGGCAAGCGCGAGCTCCTCGGGCGCACTGCTCCTGCCTGCGGACTATGGCTCATGCAAGTTTACTATTAATTTTTCCTGATACTAATACAGAAAGAAGCCTCGCCTATGAAAACTGCCTATCTAAAATACCTCTCCTCACTCTTCCTTTTTGGCTCCAATGGCATCGTCGCCAGCTATATCCTGCTCGCCAGCTACGAAATAGTATTCTTTCGCCTGTTCCTAGGTAGCCTATTTCTCATCATTTTGAGCGTCATAACCAAACAAACCCTCAATTTTCGCGCCAATTCCCGCGACTTAGCCCTAAATATCTTATCAGGCATCGCTATGGGTGCCAGCTGGCTCTTTATCTACGAAGCCTATGACCAATTAAGCGTCAGTATCGCCTCGCTCATTTATTACTGCGGTCCGGTCATCGTCATGGCACTATCCACTGCCCTTTTTGGCGAAAAGCTGACTGCCAAGAAAATATTGGGCTTCATTGCCGTCATCATCGGCATTATCCTCATCAATGCCCACGAGCTCACCCACAGCGCCAATCTCTGGGGACTGTTTTGTGCTTCTATGGCAGCTATCTGCTACGCTTTACTGGTCATCACCAACAAAAAAGTCCAAACAATCACCGGCATTACCAATAGCACTCTCCAACTACTCTCCGGTCTCGTCTTAGTTATCATCTTTCTCGTTATCAAAGGCGGACTTAATCTCGACATTAATGCTAACGGCTGGTTTTGGATTTTTATCATCGGTATTGTCAATACCGGCATCGGCTGCTACCTCTACTTTTCCTCGATGAATACCCTGCCGGTACAAACCGTAGCCGTATGCAGCTATCTGGAGCCGGTCTCCGCGATATTCTTTTCCGCGCTCATTCTCCACGAGAATTTAAACGCTATCCAAATCAGCGGTGCTATTCTCATCATCGGCGGTGCTCTCTACTGCGAGCTTGCCAATCTTAAAAAAGCTAAATAATCCTAACTATATCTTTTGCTAATACAAAATCACCGGAAACACACAAAATATTGCAAAAAAGCCCTTGACAAGCAGGGTGAAAATGTGTAAAATATTTAAGCATGAGTTTATAAAGCTATTAGTCTGATCCAGAGCCCCGGATTCAGCCTATATAAAAAACTATAATTGTTTGATTATTCTAAGGAGGGAATCCGATGCGTACCACATATATGGCTAAACCCAATGAGGTTGAGAAAAAATGGTATGTTATTGATGCAGCCGGCAAACCGCTCGGTCGTGTTGCTACTACTGCTGCTACTATTTTAAGAGGCAAACATAAGCCTACTTACACCCCCAATGTTGACTGTGGGGACTATGTTATCATCATCAATGCTAAAGACGCTGTATTGACCGGTCACAAACTGGACAACAAATTATATCGTCATCATAGCCGTCATCCCGGCGGTTTGAAAAGCATTCCTTACAGAACTATCATGGCTGAAAAACCTGAAAAAGCTATGGAAGAAGCAGTTAAAGGTATGTTACCGCATAACCGTTTAGGTCGTGCAATGTACAAAAAATTAAATGTATACGCCGGCAGCGAGCATGAGCATCAAGCTCAAAAACCAGAAGTTTACCAAATCGAAGGTTAAGGAGGATCTTAAAAATGGCACAAATTCAATATTACGGTACAGGCCGTCGTAAATCCTCGGTAGCCAGAGTTAGATTGGTACCCGGTAACGGCGAAGTAATTATCAATGGTAAAAAAGTCGATGAATATTTCGGCAAAAAAACCTTAGAAATGATTGTTAGACAGCCTTTAGTTTTAACTCAAACCGAAAGCCGTTTAGATGTAATCGCTAAAGTAGAAGGCGGCGGCATCTCCGGTCAAGCCGGTGCAGTTCGTTTAGGTGTTTCCAGAGCATTAGTTAAAATGGACGCTGAATTACGCCCTGTATTAAAACGCGCAGGCTTCATGACTCGTGACCAGAGAATGAAAGAGAGAAAGAAATACGGCTTAAAAGCAGCTCGCCGTGCTCCGCAGTTCTCCAAACGCTAATTTTACAAAGCTATTTATCCCAAGGAC
>CAYTOM010000106.1:0-3841 GCA_964439335.1 uncultured Peptococcaceae bacterium
AAATGGGCAAAAATAAATTGAGCATTAATGCTTAAATGCAAAAAATAAAAGGACCTCTCTCGGGTCCTTTTATTTTAAAATATATTTAGCTTAAAATTTTACATAAAGAAACGATAATAAATCAGCAAAATCGCTCCGGGAATCAAGAAAATATAGCATAGGATATTCCATTTCCAATAAACCTTTTTGCGTTTCTCCATCTCCCATTTAGTATTGCTCAAATTACGCAAACCCACGCCCTTAAAAAGTGCTGAAACAATGATCAATATAAACGCTATATTATCGATCGTCATCAAATTCACTCCTTTGTTTAGTTATTATTGTCTATTATAACAAATAGTAGCGTGCTTGTCCAAACAAATTTATTTTTAAAACCCAAAAGTGAAACGAGGGATAAATGTGGAGCATTTTTTACTCAGATTGCCAATCGTCTATCTGGTTCTTTTGATTGCCACCAGAATCATGGGCAAGCGTGAAATCGGGCAATTATCCTCGATTGATTTTGTCGTCGCAATCGTAGTCGCCGAATTAGCCACCTTGCCTATCACCGATATTAATTTTCCACTCCTCCAAAGCCTAATCCCCATCACCCTTTTGACCGCGCTCCAAGTCATAACCTCCCTGTTATGCCTAAAAAGCAACACCTTTCGCCAATTT
Source organism: uncultured Peptococcaceae bacterium (assembly GCA_964439335.1). Classification (GTDB taxonomy): domain Bacteria; phylum Bacillota; class Peptococcia; order Peptococcales; family Peptococcaceae; genus QAKL01. Next base: position 658 of record CAYTOM010000106.1, read on the forward strand.
TTATACGGCAAGCCCAATATTTTAATCAGCAAAGGTGAAATGCAGATCAAAGAAATGCGCAAAGCTCGCTACAATATCGACGACCTCCTCACCCAATTACGCCAGCGTGATGTCTTTGATATCAGCGAAGTAGAATATGCCGTCTTGGAAACCTCCGGCGATCTCACTGTAATTTTAAAAAAAGCCAAGCGCGCTTTAACCAAAGAAGACCTCTACCCCACTGCTTACCCACCGGAGGCTATGCCGCTTACCCTGATTACCGATGGCATAATCAACAAAAAAGGCCTCCACGAAGCCCATCTCTCCGAAATCTGGCTATGGGATAAATTGCGTGAAAATGGCATAAGCGAGGCAAAAGAAGTCTTTTTTGCCTCGCTTAGCAGTGACGGAAGTATTTATTTGATGAAAAAATCAGCCGTTAAAAAAACCGAGCGCCAAATCAATTAGCATAATAATTACCCAGCATATCCGTAATACCCAGATAATTTTGCGCTATTTTGCTATAGCCGTAAAAGCACTCCCCCTCTATTCCTAACGCTCGATTTAGCTCTATCTGACGCATAATTTCCTCTGCATCTAACCATGCCTGTGATTGACTATCATCACCCAGCTTATAAAGTGCTATCCCCGGATAAAGAGCCACTCGGCTATCTCGGGTATGCTCATGCCACCAGTTGATAAGCACCTCATAATCCGCCGCTTCATAGCCGATATTCCAATAAATTTGCGGTGTGATATAATCCACCCATCCCTCATCTATCCATTTCAAACTATCCGCATAATGCGCATAATAGCTCTCCGCTCCACCATAGGTAGCCGAGCCCAAGGGATTAGACGCATCATTTGCCCAGATACCGCCGGGCGACACTCCAAAAAGCAAATTTTTATCATAGGATTTTACCAAAGCATAGGTGTCCTGAATGAGCCGATTGACATTATCCCGTCGCCAATCCTCGATATTGCTATAGCCCTTGCCATATTTCCGAAAGGTCTCTTGATCGGCAAAATCTCCATCGGGATAAAAATAATCATCATAATGAATCCCGCTTAAATCATAATTCGCCAATAATTCCTGCACCGCCAGCAATATCAGCTCCTCGCTTTTCGATTCCCCTGGATTCATATAGACCTCGCCATTACTATGAAAAACCAATATATCGCTGTGCTTTCGCAGCGGATTATCCTCTGCCATATAACTCAAATCAAATGCCGGATTTGCGACCGAGCCGCGAGTGACCTTGTAGGGATTTAGCCACGCGTGTACAGCGATATTTTTCGTTTTTGCCTGCTTGATCAAATATGCCAATGGGTCAAACGCCAATTCGTCACCCTCCTGCGCTACCAGCCAGCGTGATGATGGGAAAATTTCCGATTGATAAAAAGCGTCCGCTGTCGGTCTAACTTGAAAAAATATCGCATTTAATCCGGCAGCATCGGCATTAGCTACAATTTTATCCAGCTCTTGTCGCATTTCCGTCGCAGATAATTGATTTGACGAGGGAAAATCGATATTATACACCCCTGCTATCCACACTGCTCGCAGTGGTTCAACATTCTCCGCGCCTCTATCCGTAGGCAAGCCAAAAACTATAAATAACCCCAGCACCGCTATCACAAATACTGCCCAAAATTTTTTCATCCTGCCACCCCACGATTCATTTACGCTAATTTATATGCCGTCATCAATTATAAATGCCCATTCTGACAAATATTTTCTTAGATTGAAAATATGCAAAACTCTCTTGGCAAGCATCTGCCACCGTTCTACCTCTTTGAGAGCATTATTTTGAATAAAAGGCTTTTAATTTCTCAGTTTGAAAAAGCCACCTTTGCAAACTCTCCGCTATATCTTCTTTAAATAATTCCCATACACATGGGCTTTACCTTTCACCACAATAAAAGCGTGAGGATCTATCTCATTTACGATCCGATGCATCTGGGCAATCTCATATTTCGACATCACCGAATAAAGCACCTCCTCTTGGTCATTGGTATACCCACCTACACCATGCCAACGAGTTACCCCACGAGTCAGCGCACTTGTCAAGGCTTTGGTAATCTCATCAGCATGACCTTTAGAAATAATCAAGACCTCCATATTAATATTCTGCGTATGCACCATATCCATCATCAGCGACATCACCGTCGAATACACAATCGAATATAACGCCGTCGGAATATCAAAAATCAAAAAGCACGCCATATAGATAAATAAATTGATCAGCAAATTAACCCTGCCGACACTGAAATTACTCCCACGCTTGATGAGATAAATACCTATGATATCGCTCCCACCTAACGACGCTCCGGCGTGCAGTGCCAATCCTAATCCGGCTCCGCACATAATACCGCCAAACAAGCACGAGCCTAAAATATCATCACCCAAAAGCGGCTCTGCCGGCAATGGGATAAATGATAAAAGCATCGTCGTTAAGGTCACACATATCAAAGTACGCAAAAAGAAATTTTTGCTTATCCCCTTAAACGCCAAAATAAATAACGGCACATTAAACAAATAATACAAAATACCGGCAATATCAATACTATCAAACGAAACCCCGCCAAACAATGCCAAGCACGAGCGAATTAGCTGGCAAATACCCAAAACACCGCCATTATACAAATTGACCGGAGTAATAAATAAATTGACGCCTAAACTAAAAATGACAATTCCGCCCAATGTCTCTAACGGTTTAGAAAATTTACGCACAATTTGCTGCATCTTACATCCTCCATGAGAAAAATTTCACTGTAATTTCTACTACCACATAATTTCTACTACCAATAGTATAGCATTTATTATACCCTCTGCCAAGAAATAATAACTTTTACCCGATCATTTCTTTGATTTTTTTCAATGCCGTCCTCTCCAAGCGTGAGACCTGTACCTGCGAAATCCCTACTATTTTAGCTACCTCGCTTTGCGTCTTGTCCCCAAAAAACCGCAGGCGGACAATTTTTTGCATCTTTAGCGGTAATTTCTGCAAAACCTCCTCTAAAGCTAAATATTCCAGCATATTTTCACTATCTGTACGCTTGTCTGCCAGCTGCTCCAGCACACACAATTCTCCGTCGCTATCCCGATAAGCCTGCTCATTTAGCGACGACACCGATTGCGTAGCCTCCAAAGCATACAATACATCCTCCAATTCTAATTGCAAATACTCCGCTATCTCTACCGCTG
>CAYTOM010000106.1:3851-4878 GCA_964439335.1 uncultured Peptococcaceae bacterium
CTCTAGCCAAAGAAATACTCAGCTCATTTTGCGCCGTCCTTATTTTTGAAGCCAGCTCCTTTACAGAGCGTGACACCCTAATAGGACTGTCATCACGCAAAAAACGCTTAATCTCCCCGACAATCATCGGCACCGCATAAGTAGAAAACTTCACCTCATAATTCAAGTCAAATTTATCAATCGTTTTAATCAGCCCAATTACTCCTATTTGAAAAAGATCCTCCGCTTCATAGCCGCGGTTTTGAAATTTACCGACTAAATTAGCTACCAGACGCAAATTCGCATTAATTAGTGTATCACGCGCATTTTTATCACCCCTATGTGCCAAGGCTAAAAGGCGCTTTGTTTCTACATCACTCAAAAGAGGCTGAGCCTTTAAATCAATATTAATCATCAAACGATTGCACTGGAGGCAGGCACCTTTAATGAGCGTAGCATCTGTACCCTAGTGCCATGACCCAGAGTACTGGTGACCTCCAGCTTGTCCATAAAACTATCCATAAAAACAAATCCCAACCCCATATGATCACTTTTGCTGGAAAAAGTAGGTTCCATCGCCTTTTTAACATCAGCAATTCCCACACCGTCATCGATAACCGTCAACACCAGCAAATCATCCTGTAGCTTAAATTCTACCGTCACTATCCGGCTTGCATCCTCATTATACCCATGAATAATCGCATTAGACACCGCCTCCGACAGTGCTATTTTCAACTCGTCCAAATCTGCCAGTGGTAAATCAAAGCCTGCCAAAAAGCTACTCAATGCCATTCTGCTCAAAGCGACATTGTCCCCCATAGCCGTAAATTTAATACTCACTAAAGTATCCCTCATGACAAGACCTCCTTTGACGCTTCGCTCGACGCTAAGAGCTTCTTTAGCCCCGACATTTCTAAAATACGGCGAATATTATCCTTGGGATTAACTATGACCAGCTTTCCTTGGCGCAAAAGCATATTTTTGTACCGCCCGATAATAGCCCCCAAGCCCGAGCTGTCAATAAAGCCGACTTCCTGCAAATCTATCT
>CAYTOM010000107.1:0-4875 GCA_964439335.1 uncultured Peptococcaceae bacterium
TATGTATCGTGATAAAAAGAAAATTGCGGTTTTAGGCGATATGTATGAGCTGGGTGAGTATAGCAAATCGGGACATGAAAAAAGCGGGCAGGCTGCATATGAGGTAGGCTGTGACTTTTTATTGGCAGTCGGTGAATTGGCTCAGGATATAGCTCAGGGTGCCATTACAGCCGGAATGCCTCCGGTTAAGGTGCAATGGGTTAGCGATAACAAGCAAGCGATAGCAGTATTGCGGCAGATATTAGATGAAAATTGCGTAGTATTGGTTAAAGGTAGCCGTGGAATGCAAATGGAAGAGATAGTACGAGAGGTATGAGGTGAAATAATATGTGGCAAATCGTCGCGGCATTAGTGATAAGTTTTTGTATAGGAATGATTATGGGACCGCTTTTGATACCTGCTTTGCATCGATTGAAATTCGGACAGAGTATCAGAGATGATGGTCCGAAGACGCATTTGAAAAAGCAGGGTACACCGACTATGGGCGGCGTGATCTTTTTTTTCACCATGACCTTGGGTGGTATATTTTTGGCTAAGGAAAGCCTGACTTTTTGGTTTTTGTTAGCTTCGGCTTTGGGCTTTGGCTTGATAGGATTTGTCGATGATTATATCAAAATAGTCAAGCATCGCTCGTTGGGGTTAACTCCTTGGCAAAAGATAGCTTTTCAATTAATTGTCAGCGGATTATTGGCATATATGGCGGTCAAGGTATTGCATATCAGTACGCAAATTATTATTCCGGGGACAGCAATTGTCTTTGATTTAGGCTGGCTTTATATTCCGTTTGTGATGTTTATTTTAATTGGCACGACTAATGCGGTCAATTTGACCGATGGATTAGATGGACTGGCTTCCGGTGTGACTTTGATTGTGGCGACGGGCTTTGGCTTGATTGGCTATGTTAGCAATTTTTATTCGGCGACTTTGTTTGCCGCTGTAGTTGTGGGTAGTTGCTTGAGCTTTTTGTTTTTCAATATGCATCCGGCAAAGATTTTCATGGGTGATACCGGCTCATTTGTTTTAGGCGGAGCAGTGGCAGCATTGGCAATCGTGACGAAAACGGAGCTGTTTCTGCCGATTTTGGGTGCTGTCTATGTAGCCGAAGTAGTATCAGATATTATTCAAGTCAGCGTGTACAAAAAGACCAAGAAAAGAGTATTTCGCATGGCACCGCTGCATCATCATTTTGAGCTGGGTGGCTGGAAAGAGCAGAGGGTAGTGTATACCTTTTGGGCGGCAGCAGCGATTGCGGTCATAATTGGCTTAGTTTTGTATTTGTTTACTGATGTCGGAGCAATGCTGATGCTGAGGGGGGTCTGGAATGGCTGAGAAAGTATTGATAATTGGAGCAGCACGCAGTGGATTAGCCGCGGCTGCTTTTTTGGCACAAAAGGGTTATGAGGTTATTTTGACTGATACTAATTCTAAAAATAGCGAAAAATGTGAGGATGAATTAAAAGATTATCCGATTAAATATTTATGGGGCGAGCAGCCTGATATAGATGAGATTAAGCCTGATTTTTTGGTGATGAGCCCGGGGGTACCTCTTACGATTAAACCGGTAAAAAGGGCGCAGGAATTGGGTATTCCGCTAACAGGCGAAATCGAATTAGCCTATAAAAATGCCCAGGCTCCGATTGTGGCGATTACCGGTACTAATGGTAAGACGACCACTACTACTTTGGTAGGCGAAATTTTCAAATCCGCCGGCATAGAAACTGGTGTAGGCGGTAATATTGGCATTTCGCTTTTAAATGAAAGCACTAATATCAGCGAAAAAGGAGTCTTGGTAGCGGAAATCAGTAGCTTTCAGTTGGAAACTGTGGATACTTTCAAGCCGAAAGCTGCGGCTATCTTGAATTTGACCCCGGATCATTTGGATCGCCATGGGGATATGGCTGGGTATTTGGCAGCCAAAGCAAAAATATTTGCGATGCAGGATGAAAGTGATTATCTGGTTTTAAACTATGATGATGAATATTTGCGCCCATTAGCAGAGCAGGCGCGGGCTCAGGTCTTATTTTTTAGCCGTCAGCATATATTAGCGCAGGGTGTCTATGTGGACAACGGCATGGTAAAGGTAGCATGGCAGAATAAAGTGCAGGATATTTGCCAAACTGCTGAAATTATGATTAAAGGTGCGCATAATTTGGAAAATGCGATGGCAGCGGTGGCGCTGAGTTTGGTCATGGGGGTATCGGTCGAAAAAATAGCGGAGACACTTCAAAGTTTTTCCGGAGTAGAGCATCGTTTGGAGCCTGTTAGGACAGTAGATGGCGTTTTATATATTAATGATTCTAAGGGGACTAATCCTGATTCTACTGCGAAGGCTTTAGAGTCGTATGATAGACCGTTAGTGCTGATAGCCGGCGGTAAAGGTAAAGGTGTGAGCTTTTTACCCTTGGCAGAGCTGATAAAGCAAAAGGTCAAGGCTGTAGTTTTGGTCGGTATGGCAAAATATGAGTTGAAAGAAGCACTGGATACGGTTGGATTTAGCAATTATGTCTTGGTTGATGATTTTATCGAGACGGTATCGCAGGCACAGAAAATGGCAAGTGCCGGTGATATTGTGCTATTATCTCCGGCGTGTACGAGCTGGGATATGTTTAATAGCTATGAAGAAAGAGGAGAATTGTTTAAAAAGTTAGTCAATGCTTTGTAAAAAGGAGGGAAAAACTATGCTACAGAAAAATGGCAAAGGCACGATTGACAAGATGCTTTTATATGTGACATTGGTGCTTTTGGCTATTGGTTTGGTCATGGTTTTTTCAGCTAGCTCTTATGAAGCGATGATTACTTATAAAGATGCGACATTTTTCTTTAAACGGCAATTGATTTGGGCAGTAGCAGGGATAGTGGCGATGCTGGGAATGATGATTATGCCGGTGGATTTGGTCAAAAAGTGTATTGCTCCGGCGACGGTAGTGGTTTTGATTGCCTTGGTAGCGGTATTGTTATTCGGTGATGAATCGCATGGCGCCCAGCGTGGCTTTAGGATAGGCGGGATTCAGATATCTCCGGCAGAGTTTGCCAAGCCTATTTGTATCGTGATGTATGCGCAAATATTAGCCTGGATGGGTAAACTGACCAAAACTCCCAAGGGATTTTTGGTGGCAATAGGTATTTTGGCGGTACCGATTATACTGATTATTAAAGAGGATTTAGGAACTGCTACTTGCTTGGCGTTGACTTTGGGCTGTATGCTGGTGGTTGCCGGGATAAAATTTCGGCAATTTTTAGCGTTAGGAACATTGGGTAGTTTATTGGTAGGAATATTTATTTTAATTGAGCCGTACCGCTTGAAGCGTATTTTCAGCTTTTTAGATCCTTTTTCCGATCCTACGGGCTCAGGCTGGCAGATAGTTAATTCGCTTTATGCTTTGGGTAGCGGAGGCTTATTTGGCGTGGGATTGGGCAATAGCCGCCAAAAAATGCTATATTTACCGGAAAGACATACGGATTTTATTTTTGCGATAATCGGCGAGGAGCTGGGAATTATCGGTGCTATGGCGGTCGTACTATTGTTTTTGTATTTTTTATATCGCGGGTGTGTGATAGCACAGCATTTAGATGATAATTTTATGTCCTATGCGGCAATCGGACTGACGCTCATCGTGGTAATTCAGGCGTATGTAAATATTGCGGTGGTTATCGGACTTTTCCCGATTACGGGTATTACCTTGCCCTTAATCAGCTATGGTGGGTCGTCATTGGTGTGTACAATGGCATCGATAGGCTTTTTGCTCAATCTGTCACGATATGCCGATCGTCCACCTAATAAATAAGAAATCATAATCTGTGTGATAAAATAATCAAAAAGTAGAGTTAATTAAATAATGGTATAATATTTGCATAAAACTTGGGGAGGCGGCAATATGCGAGTGCTTTTATCCGGCGGCGGTACAGGAGGACATATTTATCCGGCGTTGGCAATAGCTGATGAATTAAAAAGGCGCAATCCGGACTGCGAGATACTTTATGTCGGTACAGAGCGTGGATTGGAGCAAAAAATAGTACCGCAAAGAGGATATAAGCTGGAAAATATCAAAGCAGAGGGCTTGCCGCGCAAGCTGAATTTGGATTTTTTTCGAGCATTGGCTCAGGCTTGCCGGGGTATCGGCGAAGCCAATAAGCTGATTAAGGAATTTAAGCCTGATTTGGTGCTGGGTACCGGTGGGTATGTCTGTGGGCCGGTAGTTTTGAGTGCGCATATGAAAAAGGTGCCGACTTTTATCCATGAGCAAAATGCGATGCCCGGCATTACCAATAAAATATTAAGCCGTTTTGTGGATAAAGTTTTTGTGAATTTTGCTGATTCCGAGAAGTATTTTAAGAATAAAGAGAAAATAGTGGTTAGTGGTTTGCCGGTGAGAGCAGAATTTTTGCATACGACGCGTGCAGAGGGGATAGAGTATTTTAATTTGGATCCCAATAAACCGGTGGTGTTAGCCAGTGGTGGTAGTCGTGGAGCAAAAAGTATCAATCGCGCGATGATTTTGGCTTATAAGACACTTTTGGCAGAAAGTGATGTGCAAATTATCCATGCTACCGGGCGTGATGGCTTTGAAGAAACCAAAAAAATGCTTTTGGATATAGGTATTGATTTACATAAATATGCCGATAGGGTTCGTTTAGAGCCGTATTTGGAGCATATGGAGTATGCTTTGGCAGCGGCTGATGTCGTGGTAGCCAGAGCAGGAGCGACAAATTTGGCAGAAATTTGTGCGTGTGCCAAGCCGGCGATTTTGGTGCCGTATCCTTTTGCCAGTGAAAATCATCAGGAGTATAATGCTCGAGTTTTAGTCGAGCAAAATGCGGCAGTGATGATTTTGGATCGGGATTTAAAGGGCGAGGCTTTGGCGCAGGATATTTTAA
>CAYTOM010000108.1:0-4864 GCA_964439335.1 uncultured Peptococcaceae bacterium
TAATTCAATGAAATGTATAATTTTTTGTTCTTTTTTGATTATAGCCAAAGTCTTATTCTTATAAATTACCTTTAATTACCCCAAAACGCAAAAATACGCTTCTAAAAAGAAGCGTATTTAAACTATCATATTTGTTTAAAAGAATTTTTGCTTAAAAGAAAAGTAATCCCAACGGAATCATTACCAGATAGCTGGTCACAATGCAATAAATGCACGCCAACCCCGATACTGTATAGGCTGTACGCGGCGAAACGATTTCCTGCGAATGATACACCGCCGACAATGCACTACTGCCGGGGTGAAAGACGCCGACATCCCCCAAAACGCAAATCATAATACAGCTAATAAACATTGTACTTTGGTCAATTAATCCGCCGCTAAACATTGATACCGAAAATGCAGACAAAACTACAATTACTGCGGCATTACTCAGCAAGTTAGTCCCGATTATTGTCACGATAGAAATAATCAGCAAAAATTGTATCGAGCTGAAGTTAGACAAAATCGGGGATAATACCTGCAACAAAAAGGCACTAATACCTGTATCTGCCCCGGTTAAAGCTCCACCTAAAGTAGTAGCTGCGGCAAAGACAAAGACCGGTCCCCAGGAAAATGATTTAGCAGCGCTATTCATATCCAAAAGTGGCTTGCCATCAATAGTAATCAAAGCACTTAAAGCTACTGATAAAATCATTACCCCCAAGACATCGAGCTTTTTCAAAAATACCTGCACCATGTTGCCATTAGCATCGCCGTAAAATGCCACTAATAAACAACCGACCAATAAAGCAGCTGCCGCATACAAAGATGCCTTTTGAGTTTTAGTCATTTTACCACTATCATCAACTAAGGTAGAAATATCTATATTGGCTAACTTGGAAGCATCACAGCCGGGGAAAAACCTCATCACCAAGCACCAACCACCGCAAGTAACTAAAATATAGGGGATAACTACCGCCATATACTCCATACTGGGGCAAGTCATACCGGTAACCTGGGTGATATTATTCAACGACAAAAGTGCCATCGTCTCCCAAGGAAATTTCATCGATACTAAGCAGGTATTTAGCAAAATACCCATATTTAAAAACATCGGAAACAAATCTTTCTTGGTATATCCTGCTATTTTGTAAATATTATTAAATATCGCATAAGCTAAAAATAAAACCAACATTGGCGTAACTAAAAAAGAAACCAACATCAAGCCTATTTGCAAGGTATAGACAATACGCCAGGGCTTGCCTTTGCATAATTTACTATTCAGAATTTTCGCTAATAAATAATTACACAATCCGGAATCCTGCACGACAGGAATAAATAATAACGAAAAAACCATCATCAAGACAACATAACTGCCAATTGCCGACATAAATACCGAAGTAACTGTCCCATAGCCGGTGGTGCCCAGCATTACTAAGCCCAAAATAGCACCCCAAGCCACCGTTTCAGTCGGCGCACACAAAGCATAGATCATACCGATAAAAATGCCCAAAATTTGCATACCATACGGTGTGATCGGCGCCGGAGCCGGAATCAAGCGAAAGACATACATAATTAATAAAGATATCGCCAGGTGCAAAAGCCAGCCATATTTATTTTTTCCTACTACAGACATTAATTTACCTCCTAAATTTACTATGCGAGTGAGTAGCTCATCTACTCACTCGGCATAATTTACATCTTATTTCTCTAACTTATTTCTCTAATATTTGATAAATCGGTGCTCCCTCGCAATCAGCCGGCATATCTACATCTAAGATACTAGCCACAGTCGGAGCGACATCAGCGATACGAATAGTGCGACCGGTGGTATAGTTAGACTTGATACCTTTACCGGCAGCGATAAAGATTGGAGATACACTGGTTTCATATTCGCCTCTAAAGGTAGGCAAAGAATCACCATGCAGACGATTGTAGCCCTCTTCCAACCAATACAGGATATCACCGCATTCCTCGCCGGTCAAGCCTAAAATTGCAGCATCTTTATTGCGCAAAGCAATCGAGACGACACGCTTGCCATCTTGGCGATAATTATACAAATCACTGATAATTTGCGCCTCTAAAGCATATTGATCCTTTGGATCAACGATACCATCAGGATAGCGACCTTTCAGATTCAGATAAATATGATTGCCACGATTAGCTACAGCTTTAGTCTTGCTATAATCAATCACCGTCTGACCTTTTTCATTTTTCGTCAATACCGTATAGCCTAATTCCTCCATGACACGCACATTACAGCCAAAGCCATCACCCAGCATCGGAATATCCTCTTCCGGCGGCACCAACAATCCATGGTCGGACACAATCATAATCGTCCAGCCCTCATCTAAAAGCGGCAAGAAATATCCGATATAGCTATCAGCATACTCATAGGCTTTTTCAATCGCATATTGATAAATTTCTTCATTATTATTTCTCTTGCTGCGATGCTTGCTCAGATACCAGAATAAATGCCCACAAGTATCGACCTCATGTATATGCGAGAAAACTACCTGATAATTTTCCTGCTTGATAGCCTCCTGCATCGCATCTGCTTGCCATTTGACATACAATTCCCAGCATGGTAACAATGCCGGTTTAACCAAGGATTCATTGCTGGCATCACTCATCGAAATCGGCGGTACCGGCCCGACATTGCTGACGATGGTTTCTTTTAAATATTTCGGATACCACAAATCTGCTTTAGCGATACTCAAAGCATTGCTAAACCAAATTTTAACATAGCTACCGTCTTCTTTTACTTCAATCAATCTCATATGGCGGTTAGCTTTGACCGGCTCGCCATCTACCATAATTTCATCGATGACATTAGCCACAAATTCATCAGCTAAAACAGCTAACGGTTGCTCGGATTTTTTATTTTTATAAATTGCCACGCGATTATATTTACCGTCAGCATCGCATAAAACTAAGGATGGATAGCGCATCAAACCATTATCAATGACGATACTAAACTCTAAAGCACCTTTTGGTAAATCTATTTCCCATTTCTTAGGCTCGCTGATTGGTGAATTAACTAAATCCACAGCAATCATATCTGCGCCCAAATCGCCGTCATGCTCAGTCAAAATTAAATTTGCCTTTTTAGAATTTTGCATATCGCCATCATCATTACTTTCTTCTTCCGGAATATCGGTAATGATGCAGCCTGCCCCGGAGGTATCGCGTACTTTCGGCTGGAATATTACTTCCTTGATATCTTTTGAAGCTACAATTAATTTATCATCATCAACGATACAATCCCCGGTACCGATAGATGTCGGCTGTGTGCCATCGACTACATGCAAATTATCACTTTCCAAGGTCGGTGGCCACGAAGACCCCGGCCAATGCCATACCATAGTTTTTAAACCTGCCTTAGCAGTGACATTCCACAAAGGCTCTGCCTTTGAGCGAGTCGAAGATAAATTATACACAAACCCGTCCATCTCATTGGTTGACTGCCCCCAGAAGCAAGTAATTCCATGCGTAGCAGGAGTTGCTCCGGTGGATAAAGTAGTCCACATCGGCGGAGTAATTGTCGGCACTGCGCCTAGCATTACTAAATCTTTAGCCGCACTTCCGCGCTTAATAAAAGCGTCTACATTAGGCATTTTGCCCTCTGCCCGAAAACGGTTGACCAATCCCGGGTCCAAACCGTCCATTCCTAAAACCAACACTTTGTCGTTTAATTTGCTCATAATTTCCACTCCTTTATTAATTATAATTGCTATCTTGCTTAACAATTTTTATTATACAAATACAAATCGTTTTTGTACAACACATAAAATAAGTGAGCAGATTTTTTGCGCTAAGTTTTTTGTGTCGCAAAACTTGCGAAAAAATGTTGCACGAGCCTTAAAAATATCATATAATAAATAATGATAATATAAATTGTTAAAAACAGGTGTATCTCATGAAAACAGAGCAAATTATCTATCTCAATGACATCGCCCAAACCAATTCCATCACCCAAACTGCCCAGCGTTTTTTTATCAGTCAGCAAGCACTCAGTAGCACGATAAAAAAGCTGGAGGATGAATTTAATGCTACTTTTTTACAGCGTACTAATAAAGGTGTCATTTTAACCGAAGAGGGCAAATATTTTTTAAGCTATGCCACCGGTATTTTAGAAACTTATTTCAAAATCAAGGACGATTTGAGCTACTTATCCGTAGGCACTCCTCCGACTTTGACCGAGGGAGAATTACATATTTATTGCCACACCAGAGTTTTAGGCACCTTATTAATCGATATCCTGGAGCAATTTCGCAAGCGTTATCCGCATATCAGTATTTCTCTGAAAGAAAAGGAAAATATCGAAACTATTGATGGCGTGAGCCAGAAAAAATGCGATTTGGGGATTATCTTTGCCCCGGACTTTCTCATCAATAATGAGGAATCTCTCTACGCTCCCAATACGCCAAATTCGCAATATCATTTACCTGCAAATGTTGATTTGCAAATCCTTTTTTCCGATAAATTTATCGCCTGCATGAGCAAGCAGCACCCCTTAGCCAACAAGGATTTTATCCTGCAAAAGGATTTTGCCAATACGCCATTGGTACTATTTGACACCCACCCTCTTTTATCTGCTTCCGAAGACGAGCAAAGCCTACGATATTACTCGAATAATATCCAGTTCCACAAGGATATGCTTTTAAAAGGCTTAGCTATTTCCACAATTACCTCTTTTGAATTTCGCAAACTTTACCTCAAATATAAAACTCTCACCGCTATCCCTATGGAAAGCCAAACCAAAAGCAATATCACCTTGGTAACCAATACTGACTGCGCCTTAAATCCCCAAGCCCAGCTTTTTATCAAAATGCTTAAAAATTACGATTTTTATCGTATATAAATATCTAAACTTTTTCCTAAA
>CAYTOM010000109.1:0-4423 GCA_964439335.1 uncultured Peptococcaceae bacterium
GGGAATGAGGAGATTCAAAGAGGAGAAAGGGGGGGCACGCATCTGCCCCCCTTTCTCCTCTTTGAAAAAAGATTTTTAGTTTTTACTAGATTTAAAAGCCTATATTTTTCACACCTTCCAACCGATCGCTAATTCTCTGGATTCTACGAAACGGCGGTAAATACCACCCTGCTCCATGAGTTGCTCATGTGTACCACTTTGAATGATTTTGCCATTATCAATCACCAAAATATTATCGGCATGACGGACGGTTTTTAAACGGTGAGCAATCATCAAAATAGTTTTTTCTCTAGTCAGAGCCTCGATAGCCTCGGTGAGCTCCTGCTCGCTTTCCGGGTCGACATTAGCCGTAGCTTCATCCAAAATGATGATCGGAGCATCTTTCATAATCGCTCTGGCAATAGATAGACGCTGTTTTTCACCACCGGATATGCTGGCACCACCCTCGCCGATGATTGTTTCATAGCCATCAGGCAGTGTCATGATGAAATCGTGGCAGCAGGCTTTCTTTGCCGCCGCTATGACCTGCTCTAACGGTGCATCAGGTTGCCCGAAGCGAATATTATTGGCAATGGTATCCTGAAACAAATACACATTTTGAAAGACAAAACTGAAATTTTTCATCAAACTATCCATGCTGTATTCTCGCACATCTATACCGCCCAAGCGTACCGCACCACTATCGACATCCCAAAACCGCGCGATCAAATGGCACAGGGTAGTTTTACCACCGCCGGAAGGACCGACAATCGCAGTTGTCGTTTTTTCCGGAATATGCACAGACACACCATTGATAATTTTCTTTTTATCATAGGAAAACTCGATATTATCGACATCAATATCAAAATTTGGTGGCACGATATCTCGCCCGTCAATATCCATTGTCGGCATATCTAAAACTGACTGCGCCTTGGCTACGCATAAATCCACACTGCGCAATAATGCTGAATAATTACCTGCTGCGTCCAAGGCTTCAAATAAAATAAAAGCCGCAATAATCATGACTACAGCATTCAAAAGCTCCATAGTGCCATTCAAATAAAATGCAATCGATGCCACCACTACCACTACGCCTAAAAGTTTGGAAACGAGGGTTTGCCAAAACATAATCGGCACAAAGGTCAGTTCCGTCTTGATATTTGCTTTGGTATTGTCATCAATAGCCGTATTTAAGGCACGACTTTTTGCACCGCTTAGATTATAGGATTTGACCTCGGCGATGCCTTGGATATATTCCAGCACCTTTTCTACCAGTTTACGGTCAGTGGCATCTTTTTGGGGAGCAATCTCCTTAGCTTTCTTTTGCAAATGGCTATTTATCGCAAAATATAACACTACACCCACCACAGCGATACAACCGATACGCACATCAAAGCACATAATTAATCCCACTACCACGATAGTTGTCAATATGCCTTGGGTCACCATCATCACCACTCTGGTAGCGACATCTGCCAGTGCCTCCATGCTATTGGTCGCTACCGAGGTAATATAGCCAAGGCTATTTTGATTAAAATAGCCCATCGGCAGATATTTGAGATGCTCGGCAATTTCTATACGCTTATCAGCACAGCTACCATAGCCTGCTTCGCACTGAAGCATGGTAGAGCGATAATTAGCCGTAGCATTGCCGGCGATGCTGATAAGCATAATACCAAAGGATAAGCCGATATGCCCCATAGTCAAATTTCCTGCCAGGATGCCTTGCAATATCACCGCAATGGCAGGAATTTTCATAGCCTCAAACAAGGCTTTCAATACTCCCAAAAAGATTGATTTTTGAAATTTTTTCTTGTTAGTTTTGCCGCAAAAATCAAAAAATCGCTTAAACACTTGCATCATTGCTCTGCACCTCCCTTTAGGGTATCACGCACCGCAACATGTGAATGCCACATCTGAGCGTATAGGCTATCCTGCTCGAGCAATTCCTCGTGCTTGCCACTAGCGTGGATATGTCCGTTTTCTACTACAAAAATCTGATCGCTATTAGTAATAGTTGACAAGCGATGGGCAATAACCAAGAGCGTTTTACCTTTAGTCAGCTTGGCTACCGAGGATTGAATCAAAGCCTCGTTTTCCGGATCGGTAAAAGCAGTAGCTTCATCTAAAATGATGATCGGTGCATCTTTCAGCATAGCACGAGCAATGGCGATACGCTGTCTCTCTCCGCCGGAAAGATGCCCACCTGCACCACCGACCATAGTTTGATAGCCGTTTTCTAAGCTCATGATAAACTCATGACAACCACACTGCTTAGCCGCCTCGATAACCTCCTCATCGGTAGCACTTTGTCTGCCCATGCGGATATTTTCTAATACTGTAGCATCAAAAAGAAAATTGTCCTGTGATACATAGGCGATACGCTGATTGTACTCCATTTGTGTCATGGAGCGGATATCCACGCCTCCTATGGTGATTTTGCCACTATCCACATCCCAAAGCCCGGCAATCAGCTTGGCAATAGTGGATTTACCACTGCCGGAAGGACCAACCAGAGCATTGACGGTGCCTTCTTTAATTTTCATATCAATACCATGAAGTACTTCCTTATCATGATAGCCAAAGGTTACCTGCTGCAGTGCTATATCGTTGCTCAGTGGCGTAGCTGTAGAAATTTGCGGTCGCTCTTGCTCTTTTAAATCCAAAATATCGGTGACCTCTCCGATAATCGTGCTCAGCTTGGCTAAATCATCGCTATAGGACATCACCGAAATTAGCGATGCCAACAAGCCCACCGAAAAGATAATTACCTGGATAAAAGTGCCGGCGTCCAGTGTGCCGGCGCGAAAAAGCAGACCGCCAATAGGCAATACCGCAACCATGGTCGCCGGAAAAATAGACATAGCCAGACAAAAATAAATATTGCACCGTCGCATCCATTCTACATAGCAGCTGGCACCATCTTGCGCGGCTACGACAAATTTATCATAGGAGCTTTGCGCTTTGCCAAAGGCTTTGATGACCTCGATACCATTGATGTACTCTACAGCTGTATCATTGAGAATTTTCGTTTTATCGACAGTATTTTGGTAACTTTCCGCATAGCCCCTGCTCATTAGCGCATAGCACCCAAATCCTATAGGCACTGTCACCAAGACCGCTAATGCCATACGCCAATCCAACACAAAAAGATAGCCCAGTAGTGCCAGGGGCACCAATAAATTAGAAGTAAATTCCGGGATAATATGCGCCATAGTGGTTTCAATACTGTCGATACGCTCTACCAGCACATTTTTGACCGAGCCGGAGGGCATATCAAGCACCGTACCTAATGGTACGCGAGATAACTTTTCACAGACTCTTTTGCGAATATTGCCTAAAACCGCAAAAGTCGCTTTATGAGAAAGCGTAGTGGAAATACTATGAAAACCACAGCGTCCTACCCAAAAAATTGCCATAATCAGGCAATTACTAAAATAAATATGCCAATCTCTACAACCGGCTAAAAGCTCATTAATTATATTTACCATGACAAAATAAGGCAAAATACCGCACAGCACACCGCCCACAGCACTCAGGACACTGAAAGCATATTTCGGGCGGTAGCCTTGGGCAAACTCCCAAATCCACGATAGCGTTGAGCGTTTTGCTTGATTGTTCATGTTTCTACCTCCTATCATTTCGATATTCCGCAGGTGACATACCGAATATTTCTCTGAATGCCGCCGCAAATTTGCTGGGATTATCATAGCCTACATCGGCTGCTACATCAATAATCCGCTTTTTTCGCTCTGTGACCAATACCGACGCTGCTACATTCATTTTGTAGTTACGGATATAGCTATGAAGTGGCAGACCGTAGACCCCTTTGAAGCCTTTTTTCAAAACTCCGACACTGATATCCACTTCCTTAGCCAGAGCTTCAGCCGTATAATTCACAGCTAGATTTTCGGTCATCAGCTTGTGCGCCGCTTTGATTTTTTCGATTTGACCGGAATAAAAATAAGGGCGGTCATCTCGGTAATCAGCAAGCTCCAACGCATTTAAAAATATCAATAGCTCCATCACCTTGATTTTAAAATAATCCATGCGAATTTTTGCCGGGACATTATAAAGCTCGGAAAAAATATGCTCAATCGAGCTGTTTTGCCGCAAAATATAGATATTATCCTGCGCACAAAATTTATCTGCCAATGCCGCAATATCTACCGATATAACAGGCATAGCATCACAGATAGCGCGTGGGGCTTCGTCTAAAATTAGTCCCACCGTAATACCATGATAATGTGATACCGGAAAATTCACATATCCGCTATGATGCACGCGCCTATCGACACGCATATCTCCTGCTTCGATATAATACAGCTTATCCTGCTCGGTATGATGCTCGATACGCCCCTCACGACAATGATCTATACAAAGCATACGAGCATTGCTGGCAAAGCGACTATAGCAATGCGCCATATGAAAGTCGTTATACATC
>CAYTOM010000109.1:4433-4824 GCA_964439335.1 uncultured Peptococcaceae bacterium
AAACGCGATAAATGCTCATCAGCCCCTCGCCGCTATCATCTCGCAAGCGCAAGACCTTGAGCTCATCTGTTTCGACGATTTCCTCTAAATTGTCGCCCATATCTGTATGACGAAACATTGCCCATGGATCTAAAGCCGCTTTCATTTCTTCACCCCCCATTTGGTTAGAATAGGCTAACCTAAAGTTATAAATTAAAGCCGATTTCTACGGCTTGATGTAAATATAATATCGCTTTTTATTGACAATTTCTGCTCCAATCAGTGTTTTTGGCTCCATTTGAAAAAGAAAATTACCATACGCTCAAAATCATTGCCACTAATATTGCTACCACGAAAAACAGCGGTATCCCTCGCAGAAAGGAACCGATATGCTTAGTGGGATTTTGATAAT
>CAYTOM010000110.1:0-4801 GCA_964439335.1 uncultured Peptococcaceae bacterium
GGATTTGGTTATCAATATTTCTAAAGGCCCGCAAACTTTGACCGGTAATCAGGCGGTGGGCTTTGTCCGCTATCGCTATGGCTATGTCAATGGCGATTTAGGGCGTATCGAAGCCCAGCAGTTATTTATCGAGGCACTGATCAATCAGTGTACTTCACCGGCGATTGTCAATAAAATTCCTGATTTAGCGACTATTGTCAAGGAAAATATGGATACCGATATGACTGTGCAGGAGATTATCTGGTTTGCTAAGCAGGGATTGGAAATCGATACTACGACCGGTATGCATATGTATACATTACCGGGTGATGCGCAGACTGTCTATACCGGACAATGGCTATCCTACTATATCCCGCACAAGAGCGATATTTTGACCTTGGTTAATGAGAGCTTTAACCCCTACGATACTCCGATTACGGCAGATATGCTCGATATCGTGGATATTAATTCGTTAAAGATCAAAGGCTCCGGCAGTAATTCGACTAAACCGAAAGAGGAAGAGCCTACTACCGATAATGAGCAAAATTCGCAGGATAGTTCTGCTACCAATTCTACCGGTAATGATAATTCTACCACGACGCCGAGTGGTAGCAATAATAGCCCTACGACGGATAATACTGCTGTGGATAATTCTGCTACCAATGGTACTACTGATAATAACCCCGATAATAATCAATCGTCGGATAATGAGCAAAATAGTAGTTCTTCCGGGGAGACTGAGCATATCACCGATGAAAAGGGCAATATTTATGAGGTGGATAAAGAAAGCGGCAAAATTTTAAATGTTATTCCGGCAGATGACGATAACGATGATGATAGTGATACCGATAATGACTAAATAAAATTTAAGTAAAATAAAAAAGGACTTCATAGCGAAGTCCTTTTTGCTTAGTGATTTTCGATATAGTATACGCAATATGCTCTGGGGTAGTCCTGACGAATGATATTCATAATATCGATACCGACAGAGATTTCGCCGATCAGATTAAACGGAGATTCGACATCGAAATCCTCGTCCTCGGTGCATTTAATGACATCCAATTGAGCGTTGGGGTCGTTGTCAGGTTTAATTCCTAAAGCTAAATATTTTTCACGAGCTTCTTCTGCGCTGTCAGCAAAAATGACCTGTGTATGACTGGTATGTTGCATCAAAAACGCCTCCTTATAAGATTGATTACTTTTTTAGTATAGCATAGTTTGGAAGAAAATTAAACAGAATAATGCCAAAAACTTTGGCACTGGGGATAAAAAACTTTATATAAATTATAGATTTGTAGTTACAGAATGGGTATTTTTCTTGCAAGCCTGAAAAAAAGGTGCTATACTACAAATGTTCAAAAATTAAAGGTGTGAAGTTTACGAAAGAAAGGGATAATAATGCGAAAAAAATGGTTAAAAATACTATTGCTGGGTTTGTTTTTGCTAATGCTCACCGCTTGCGGTGGAGCGCAGAGCTTTAATTCGGCTGATGATGGGCTGAAAATTACCGTAGATAGTTCGTGGAGTATGCTTGACAAAGAGGAGGGCTTGCAAAAAGCCTATGGCTCTACGGAGGAAGATTATCAAAAAATGGTGGATTGTGTGCTGGAGCAAAGCAGTGGCAAGGCACTATTATCTGTAGAAAAATATGATGTGTCAGTTAATTTGGAGCAGCAGAAAAACTATATTCAGTGGCTTGGCAGGCAGTATGCGCTTTTGAGCGAGGAGGAGATGAGCAATTGGCTCAAATCCCAAGGAGCAGCTGATACCAATCTGCTGGAGGCTTATCGCGAGGCAGCAATTAATAACGATACGAGTGTAGCGACTTTAGGCTATATCGAAATTTTAAACGAGGACGATAATTGGCTAGCTGAATTAAGCCAAATTACCGGCTTTCAGCTTTTAGCACAGGAGGAAGTAGAGCTTTTAGGGCAAAAGACGCAGATTCTTAATTATCAGTATGCTGCCAGCGAGGATACGATGTTAGAATTTATGGAAACCAGTGCGATAAAAGATAATATGCTTTATACTGTCACGATTTGGGGCGAGCAGAGTAAATTTGCGAAAAAGACAGATGCGTATAAAGAAATTTTGACTGCTTTAGAGTGGGTAGTAAGTGATGAAATAAATAACAGCGAGGAAAATACGGCTGAATAATGTCAAAAATCTCCCAAAGGAGGGCTATTGATGGGATATTGGATATTGATAGCTGCGGTGATATTTTTAAGTGCGTTTGGCTATGGTTATTGGCTGGTAGATATGATAAAATGGCGTATTTTACATTTTTTACCGCTTTATCTGGCAGTAATACCTATAATTCTCGCGTTTAAAACTATGCTGGAGCCACCGGGGTATTTTGATTTTCGAGCCTTGATAGCTGTGGTGCTATTATTGATAGCGCTACTTTTGGTGCTGGGGTGGCTGGCAGGCAGAGCTTTTAGGCGGTATCAGTGTAAGTCTAAAAATTCATATTGAGCATCTAAAAAAGCGAAGAGTTTTAAACTCTTCGCTTTTTAGCGTAATTTTAATAGATAGATTTGAGTTAGTTTACAAGATACTCAATCCACAGAGAGGAATTTTGCAGGGTAATATTAATTTTATGCTCGTTTTGCTCACCCTGCCAGGAGTAAAAGTCCTCGTTGTCTTCGTTAGAGACGATTGTTTCTCTAAATCCTAAGTCGGTTAAGGATTGAATGTACTGTTTTAACTCATCTAAGCTATAGTCTTTGATTAAAGCAGAGTAGTAGCTTTCGTCGAGGGATTGGTAAATGATATCGCCATGGGGGTCGGGTAATGGACTCCACTGCTCATACCAATCGCCACCGAGACGATTTTTAATTTCGCCGCTTTCCCAAAAGATAGCACCGTCGGCTTCATTGGTTAAATTTTCGATGTTGCCCTGCTCATGGACTAAGGAAATGAATATTTCCAGCTCATCGTCAGTCAAGGCACTTAAATCGATGTCGCTTTGGTTGAGCAATTGCTCTAAGGAATCGGTGGTATTTTCATCATCAATGATGACCTTTTGCCCACAAGCTGTGGTACCAAGCAGACACATACAGATAACAAGCAACAATATGCGAATTTTTTTCATCAAGGTCACCTCGTTTTTATATTGACAATATGTTAGCACAAAGCCGCAAAAAAAGCAATAAATATTTTTTGAGCTAATTGGTGTAAAAAATCTCTCCCGATGGGTCTAATGGTGAATTAGGCGTAATTTGGGAGAGATTTTTGAAATTATTTAGTTAAATCAGTCAGCAATTCTGCCATGGTGCGATTTAATCTGGGGTGGACATGGTCGCAGGCGATAGCGCACATCGGCTCCAGGACAAATTTACGATTAGTCAAATCACGATGAGGGATACATAATTCATCATCGTAGTAAACTAAATCATCGTAAAACAAGATATCCAGATCCAAGGTGCGTGGTCCCCAGCGTACGGTAGTTTCTCGCTTAGCCTGCTCCTCTAAGGCTTTGAGCAGGCGCAATAGCTCATGTGGGGTGAGCAAGGTCTCCATTAATAAAGCGCCGTTTAAAAAGTCGTCTTGCGCTACGCCGCCATAGGGCGCGGTAGTGATAAAGGGAGATACTTTTAAAATTTTGCACTCCGGATGATTGCTCAGAGTTTGGATAGCTTGCTTGAGATAGTTCTCTTTATCGCCTAAATTTGAGCCTAAGCCGAGAAATACCCGATGGCGCGCACGATTTATTTTGACAGCGGCGGTGCTTAAATCCAAGCCAATCGGTGCCCAGGGCTTTTGTAGCTCTAACTCTAAGGCTTGTATCTGCGGATAGAGCAATAATAAATGGCGAGCTAGATTTTCGGCGCAGGCTTCGATTAGTTTAAAAGTGTTTTCGGTGAGAAAGGAGTACGCTTCGTGAGCGATATCGGCATAGCTCAGGGAATGCTTGAGGTCATCACTCATGCCGGCAGCACGCAAATCGACATTTAAGTGCAAATTGAGCAGAAATTTTTGCCCCAGGACATTTTCCTCCGGCAAAACGCCATGTTTGGCAAAGATAACGAGGTCTTTGATGATAATTTCGTCCATTTTAGACACCTGCCTTTAATAGTGCCTGCTGCATGAGCAGAGCACGCTGATTTTTTTGAGCATCGTGGATGCGGAAAAAGTGCATTCCTTGGGTCAATCCCCAAGTGTTTAATGCTATAGTACCCTCTTCACGCTCATCACTGGGCAAATCCAAAGTCAGCCCAATGACGGATTTGCGCGAAATTCCCAAAAGCCAGGGATAATCCAGACCGGTTAAATCGTGTAAATGTTTGAGAGTTACGAGATTTTGGGTGTAATCCTTGCCAAAGCCGATGCCGGGGTCTAAAATAATTTTTTCGTTTTTGATGCCGGCAGAGTCTGCGATAGCGAGGGTTTCTTGTAAATCGTTAATAATATCGGAAATTAGATTGGTATAATTATGATTGCTCCGATTGTGCATCAGCACGCAGGGGGCATCGTATGCGGCGATTACCTGGGCTAATTGGGGGTCGGCTTTTAGCCCCCAGATGTCGTTAATTAAATCACAGCCGGCATCTAAGGCAGCCCGGGCTACTTGCGATTTATAGGTGTCGATAGATACGGCGATATTAAATTCTTTTTTGATTGCGGTAATAATCGGTACGGTGCGTGCGATTTCCTCTTGGTCGGAAATGCGTGTGTGCCCGGGGCGCGTGGATTCACCACCGATATCAATAATCGTGCAGCCGTCATTGATGAGCTTTTCGGCATGGCGCAGGGCTTTATCTATTTGGTTAACTTGTCCACCGTCGGAAAAGGAGTCCGGTGTGACATTTAAAATGCCCAT
>CAYTOM010000111.1:0-4787 GCA_964439335.1 uncultured Peptococcaceae bacterium
GGCCAAAGCCCATATCGTAAATACCATCGATATTGACCCAAGCTTTAACCTTGGTCAAAGCAGCAAATAAAGCACTGCGGTCAACCATCAAGTCACGTACGATCGGAAATTTAGATAACGGTTCCAAAGTAATCGGCTGGCTCAACTGATCTACCAATGCCGAGCATGCCTGTCTGGCGCGACCATTGATTACCATAGAGCACGCACCGCATACCTCCTCCAAGCAGTTGCTTTCATAAACTACCGGAGTAACTCTTTCGCCTTTTGCATTAACCGGATTTAAAGAAATCATCTGCAAAAGAGAAATAATATTCAAGTTTTCTTTATAAGGAATGGCAAACTCTTCCCAATATGGTTTAGCGTTTGGTCCATCTTGTCTTTTTACTTTTAAACTAATGGTATCCATACTCGAATCCTCCTAATATATTGTTCTGTGTTCTTAGTGAGCTTTGGTATAGTCACGCTTAACAGGGGTAACCAAGGAAATATCTACCGGTACATACGAGAAAGTAGGTCCTTGGGGAGTCCATTGCGCCTTGGTAGTTTTCAACCAATTCTCATCATCACGCTCAGGAAATTCGGGTTTATAGTGAGCACCACGGCTCTCGTTACGGTTCAATGCGCCTAAGACAATGACACGCGCCAATTCAAGCATATCCCACAAGCGGCGAGTAAAATGCACCTCTTGGTTAGCCCATTCGGATTTATCGCAAACATTGATATTTTGATAACGCGCCATCAAATCTTGGATCATCTCATCAGCCATTTTTAATTCATCATTGCGGCGTACTACACTGCAATATTTAGTCATCAAATCGCCTAATTCTTCGTGAATCTTGTGCGGATTTTCTGTACCGTTCATCGCATAGATCTTGGCAATTTCAGCTTTCTGACGCTCTAATTCCTTAGTATATACTTCCTCGGGAGCAGTAGCATTGCCATTTTCATGCATATATTTAATGATATACGGAGCAGAGTCCATACCGGAGAATACTGCGGATAACAAAGAGTTTGCACCCAAGCGGTTAGCACCATGATACTCATAATCACACTCACCGATAGCGAACAAGCCCGGGATAGAGGTCATATGCTCATAGTCTACCCACAAACCACCCATGCTATAGTGCATACCGGGGAATATTTTCATCGGGAATTTACGCGGGTCAACACCTTTAAATTTCTCGTAAATTTCCATAATACCGCCGAGCTTTTTATCCAAAGTTTCTGCCGGAATATGCGAAATGTCCAAATAAACTTCATTTTTACCATCGATGCCCAAGCCCTGATTGACACAGACATCAAAAATTTCACGAGTAGCAATATCACGCGGTACCAAGTTGCCATAAGCCGGATATTTTTCCTCTAAGAAATACCATGGTTTGCCATCTTTATAAGTCCAGACACGACCACCCTCACCACGAGCAGACTCACTCATCAAGCGCAATTTATCATCGCCGGGGATAGCAGTCGGGTGAATTTGGATAAACTCACCATTAGCATAAACCGCACCTTGCAAATAGCAGCTGGTTTGAGCAGAACCGGTATTGATTACAGAGTTGGTACTTTTGTTATAAACCATACCGATACCACCGGTCGCCATAACTACGGTATCACCTTTAAATACTTTGATTTCCATCGAGTTTAAGTTTTGGGCAGTACAGCCGACACAGCGACCATCGTCATTAATAACGAGAGACAAGAAATCCCATCCCTCAAACTTAGTTACTTTGCCCTCGGACTCTAAGCGGCGTACCTGCTCGTCCAAAGCATACAACAACTGCTGACCGGTAGTCGCACCGGCAAATGCTGTACGCGCAAACAATGCACCACCGAAACGACGGAAGTCCAAGTTGCCCTCGGGAGTACGGTTAAACGGTACACCCATACGGTCAAACATCTGGATAATACCCGGAGCCGCATCACACATCTTTTTAACCGGCACCTGGTTAGCCAAAAAGTCACCGCCATAAACGCTATCATAAAAATGCTGATAAGGCGAATCGCCTTCATGCTTAACATCTAACGCACCATTGATACCGCCCTGCGCACATACAGAGTGAGAGCGTTTTACCGGTACCAACGACAGTAAATCAACAGTAGTATCCGGAGTCTCTGTAGCTTTAATTGCGCACATCAAACCAGCCAAACCGCCGCCTACAATTACTATTTTATTGGACATATATAATCCTCCTCAAATTATCTATTTCACTATCTTCATTACTAGCCTTTGAAACTATAAAAGCTACATTCCCATCATTTTTAACAATTCTAATTGTCCCATAATATTTACATCAATACCATAAATTGAAGCAAAAACTAACAACCAGAAAACTAACAAGCAAATAAACAAAACTACGCAAATTTTGCCAAATACTCTCTGCGCACGCATACCGGTCAAAATGCCCCAGTTAATGCAGAAACCCCATAAACCATTGCAAGCATGGAAAGAAACGCAGATCAAAGAAATTACATAGAATGCGCCCCATAACGGAGAATGAAATTGATTATACAAATTAAGCATCATCGCAGCGGCACTATGAGCAGAACCGAATTTAATAGTGATTACATGGAAAACTAAGAACAAGAAAATAACCACGCCGCTCACTCTTTGCAAAAAGAACATCCGGTTGCGGAAATACGGATATTTCACCGGATTGTTGCGACCGGTAAAGACGATATATAAACCCATCAAACCATGCAACAATAACGGTAAAAAGATAATCGCTACCTCTAAAACGATAATCCAAGGAATTGCCCCCATGATGCGGATAAATTGGTAATACACATCAGGACCAATCATCGCAGTAGCATTAGCTACGACATGGAACAACAAAAAAATACATAACGGTAAAAAACCACTTAACGACTGCAATTTGCGCAATACAAATTCCAGCTTGCCTGTCTTTTGACTCATAATATCTACTCCTCATTTTTTAATATTTTTTAGTAATAGTCTTTTCGTTTTATTTCATCCTTTAAT
This sequence comes from uncultured Peptococcaceae bacterium, assembly GCA_964439335.1. Lineage (GTDB taxonomy): Bacteria > Bacillota > Peptococcia > Peptococcales > Peptococcaceae > QAKL01. Next base: position 2,981 of record CAYTOM010000111.1, read on the forward strand.
CTAGCAAAAAATCGTGGGTCAAAGGCATCACCTTTCATTAAAATTAATTTTTCTGCATTTTTAATGTGTAATTAATCGTTGAATATAGTATAGCATTTTTCTCGCAAAATTCCTATATATTATATGCTATTTCTCTATTAAAATAACTATTCATCATCAAAAAGGTTTTTTTGTCATACCTACAAGTAGTTATAAACATTTGTCATAATCAATCCATAAACGAATATTTGTAATATGTTAAAAATATGTTAATTAATCAAACACACAAAAAAACGGAGACTATCTCGCGATAATCCCCGCTTAAATAAAATTAGTTTTCTTCAGCTACTACTTCTTCCTCAACCTTTTCAGCTTTCTGAGGTCTTTCGGTAGTTTCTTTAATGCTCAAGGAAATCTTTTTGTTTTCCAAATCCAAATCTAAAACTTTAGCCTGAACTTCGGTGCCTACAGTCAAAGCATCTTCGACTTTTTCGACACGACTCCAGGAAATCTGGGAAATGTGTACCAAACCATCTACGCCATCTTCCAATTCAACAAATGCGCCAAACGGAGCCAAGCGTACAACTTTACCGGTAACGATGTTGCCTACTGCATATTTCTCAGCAGCAGCTTCCCAAGGATTTTGTACTAATTTCTTTAAGCTCAAAGAAATTTTGTTGTTTTCTTTATCAGCAGACAAGACATATACTTCTACTTCCTGACCGACTTTAACTACATCGCCGGGTCTTCTGACACGACTCCAGCCCATTTCGGAAATATGGAGCAAACCATCTACGCCGCCCAAATCAATGAAAGCACCAAAGTTGGACAATCTTCTGACAGTACCTTTTAAGATTTGACCCTCGGCGACTTCATTCCAGAATTTTTCTTTCAGAGCTTTTTCTTCTTCTTCAACTACAGCACGACGGGAAAGGATAACCTTTCTGTCCTCAGGTTTGTACTCAACAATTTTGAATTTCAAGGTTTGTCCGACAAAGCTGTTAATATCTTCGATATATTTAGTATCTAACAAAGATGCCGGTACGAAGCCTCTGATGCCGATATTAGCGATGACACCGCCTTTTACTGCATCGGTAACTTTAGCTTCGATGATGTTGCCCTGCTCAAAATCCTCAGCCAATTTGTTGATAGCCAACTGCTGATCAACGCGTTTTTTGGACAATACCATGTTGCCTTCTTTATTTTCCATGCGGATGACCATAACTTCTACTTCGTCACCTACATGCAATTCACCCTCGCCTAATTCTTTAGCAGGAATTACGCCTTCGGATTTTCCGCCTATATCGACCAAAACTTCATCATTGTTGATTTTCATCACAATGCCGGTAACGATGTCATGCAACTCTACCGGTTTGATGCTGGCCCCTTCTTGCTCTAAACATTCTTCCATAGTCATCATTTCTTCACTCATTTTATCAATAACCTCCCTAATAATCCAGTCAGGTGTTGAGGCCCCTGCTGTCACGCCTATCTGACCCGCACGAAAAATCTGCGGTGTTAAATCGTGAGCCGATTCCACATGATAAGTTTTCGTCCATTCACTGCACAAACTTACCAGTTTTTGAGTATTGGCACTGTTTTTGCCGCCAATTACGACCATCGCGTCAACCTGCTTGGCCAATTCTTTGGCATCGTTTTGTCTTTCCTGCGTTGCATTACAGATCGTATTATACACAGCTAAATTGCCGGCGACCGCTTTTAATTTTTCCGCCGCCTGCTCAAATTTCGCTACATTTTCCGTAGTCTGTGACACCAAAGTAATATTTTTACCACGCAAAGCCTCTAAATCCAGCTCTTCAATGTCGGC
>CAYTOM010000112.1:0-4778 GCA_964439335.1 uncultured Peptococcaceae bacterium
CCAAGCCGGTGCTTTGTTGGCAGTAGGTGTTGTTTTGTCGCGCTTGATTATCGGGGCGGAGAATAAGACTTATAATGTGTCCGGTAGAAGAGCGGTTATTTTAGCCGGTGTGGGTACTTTTATTTATGCGCTGACCGGTTGGGTGACTATGCTTAGAGGCGGTAAATTTTTGGATTATGGATATTTGCCGTTTGCGATAGGCTCGCATGGTGGGGAATTGTTGCCGGCATTACATGCGACGGGTATTACTTTTATCGAAATAGGTGTAACTATTTGCGTTATGATGACAATTATCGACATCTTGGATGTGGTGGTAGAAAGGACGGATATAAATGATTGAGTCGTTAAATTTATTTTTAGCAACCAAAGGCATCTATATTCTGACCTTGATCCTCTTTTTCTTGGGTATTTATGGTATGGTTATGTGCCGTAATTATATGAAAAAATTGATGGCGATGAATGTTATGCAGGTTGCGGTTATCTACTTTTTTCTGTGCTTAGGGCAGAAATTCGGTGGTATGGTGCCTATTTTGAAGACAGGGGTAACTAATCCTGATTTGTATATTAATCCTTTGCCTCATGCTTTGATGCTGACAGCGATCGTAGTTAGCTTGGGTACTACAGGTGTGGCTTTGGCGCTTTTGGTCAGAATTAAAGAGACTTTTGGCTCGGTAGAGGAAGATGAAATTTTAGGGAGGGTAGATGAATGAGCGCAAACTTTCCTATTTTAATCGTGCTTTTACCATTAAGTGCGTCGCTTTTATGTCCCTTATTCAGCTACCTGAAACGCGATTTGGGAAAATGGTTAGTTATTTTAGCTCTTTTAGGTTCGTTTATATCGGCAGTAGGCTGCTTGTATCAGGTTGTAACCAGTGGAGTGACGATTCATTATTGGATGGGTGATTGGCAACCGCCGTTAGGTATTGAGTTTGTTATTGACCCGTTGAATGGTGTAATTGCTGTGTTGGCTACTTTTGTAGCTCTTTTGGTGGGTATTTATGGCGCACCGTTTTGGAAGGAATCTTCGTGGTTAGGCATGGGTGGTTATTATACTTTGTATGGTTTGTTGGCTACCGGTTTAGCCGGTATGATTATCACCGGTGACGTGTTTAACTTGTATGTATTTTTGGAGATTGCTTCGCTGTCGTGCTATGGTTTGATTGCGATGGGCGGAGAACGCTCGGTATTGGCGAGCTTCCGTTATTTGCTGATTGGTACGATCGGTGCTTCGTTTTATTTGCTCGGTGTAGGCTATTTGTACGCGATTACCGGTACTTTGAATATGGCTGATATGGCTGTGAGAATTGTGCCGTTGATTGATACACCGTCGTTTAAGATTGCAATTGGTTTATTTATTTTAGGCTTTGGTATTAAAATGGCGTTATTCCCCTTGCATGGGTGGCAGCCGGATGCGTATACTTATGCTCATCCCGGAGCTGCTCCGTTAATTGCCGGTGTTATGGGTAAGGTGCCGATTTATGCTTGTATTAGATTTTTCTACTTCATTTTTGCGGCAAGTGGCGCAGCTATTGCGACCGGGTTGCAAATTATGGGTATTATGGCGTGCTGTGGTATTATTTTAGGGTCGGTTATGGCGATTGCGCAAAAGGATTTTCGTCGTATGCTGGCATACTCCAGTGTGGCTCAGATTGGTTATTTGATTGTCGGTATGGCATTGGGTAATATTTATGGTTTGATTGGTGCGGTTTTGCATTTGATTAACCATGCGTTTATGAAAGGCTCGTTGTTTGTCTTTATCGGTAGTGTGCAGTATCGTTTCGGTGAGGTCAATATTAATAAATTCGGGCAGTTGTATCGCAAGATGCCTTTGGCGTGCTGGATGTTTGTTATTGCAGCGTTGTCGATGGTTGGTTTGCCGCCGACAGCCGGTTTCTTTAGCAAATGGTATTTGGTTTTAGGCTCAATGCAAGCCGGTGGTGTAGGGTATTTCTACATTGCGATTATTATTGTGAGTAGTTTGTTGAATGCTATTTACTTCTTTAGAGTTATTGAGAAGATCTTTATTAATCCTGATGCGGGCTTGAAAGAGGTTCATCCGCAGAAGGGTAAATTGGAATTACCGTGGCAGATGTTACTTCCGCTCGTTATTATGGGCGTTGGTATTTTAGTATTAGGTTTGTCTAATGCGACTATTGTGTCGGATCTGCTGCAAATCGCTATGCCGGAGGTGTTGATAAAATGACTGAAGCTGTAGTAGTAAGTATCAGACCTTTTCTGGCAGTAGGGATTTCGCTTTTGGCGGCATTTTTGATCATGCTTTCTGATAAGGCTAAGCCAAATGTGCGTGAGGCATGGACTTTGATTGCTGCTTTTGGCAAATTTGCGATTATCGCGTCAATGATGCCGTTGGTATGGGCTGGCGGTGTGTATGAGTATACGCTGTTTAATATCGTTGATGGTATTGGCTTAACTTTGAGAACTGATGCTTGTGGTATGTTGTTTGCCGGATTGTCTTCGTTTTTGTGGATTTTGACTTCTTTTTATTCGATTGGGTATATGAGAGGTCATCATGAGACTCATCAAACGGGATATTTTGCGGCGTTTGCGGTGTGTATGTCGGCAGCGATGGGTATCGCTATGGCAGGTAACTTGGTCACCTTGTTTGTGTTCTTCGAGATTTTGACGGTAGCTACTTATCCATTGGTTGCGCATAAGCGTAATGAGGAGGCTACTTTCTCCGGTCGTAAGTATTTGATTTATACTTTGACCAGTGGTCAGTTGTTCTTGGCAGGTATTGTCTTTGTGTATGTGATGACCGGAACTACTGATTTTAGAGCCGGCGGTATTGTTGGCTTGGCTGATTCTGCTCCGATGTGGGCATTGCAGTTGATGTTCTTTATGTTAGTTTTAGGTGGTATGATCAAAGCCGGTATGATGCCGTTTCATGGTTGGCTGGTTTCGGCAATGGTCGCTCCGACTCCGGTCAGTGCGTTGTTACATGCGGTAGCAGTTGTTAAAGCAGGTGCTTTCGTGGTATTGCGTATTGTAGGGTATGTGTATGGTCCGGTTTTGTTGTCGGAAATTCATGTGGCTAGCTGGCTGGCATATTTGGCAGCGTTCACGATTATTACTTCTTCGTTGATTGCGATGAAACAGGATAATTTGAAACGCAGATTGGCATTTTCGACTGTAGGTCAATTGTCATATGTAGTTTTGGGTACTTGTATTTTGGCACCGTTGAGCTTGGTGGGAGCAATGTTCCACATTGTAGCGCATGCGGTGATGAAGATTACCTTGTTCTTCTGCGCAGGTGCGATTTATGTAACGACCGGCAAGCAAAATATCAGCGAGATGCGTGGTATCGGTAAGCAGATGCCGTTTACGATGGCAGCGTTTACTATTGCGTCGTTAGGTATTGCCGGTATGCCGTTTATTGTAGGGCTTATCAGTAAATTCCATATTGCCGCAGGTGCATTGCAGATGAATGAGCCGATTTATGTGGCAGTTTTGATTATCAGTGCGATGTTGTCCTTGACTTATTTGATGCCGGTATCGTTTAATGCATTCTTCCGCAGTAATGAAAACGGTGATTTCCAGAAGTATGGCGAGGCTCGCAAGGATATGCTTATTCCGTTGTGCATAACCGCTGTGTTGGCAGTTGTTTTGGGTATTATGCCAAACTTTGGCTTGAATTTGTTTGATTTGGCGACGATGGCAGCTGAAAGTATTACACAAGGGGCTATTGGTATTGGAGGTGGCTGGTAATGAGTAAGAAAAAGGTTTATTTGCTGGCTGCTCTGGCAATGGTTGTAGCTACGGTGGTAGAGATTTTCTTGGCTCATCCGCATCATCATAATTGGTGGGATACTATGCCCGGTTTTGATGTGTTGTTTGGGATGGTAGGCTGTGCTGTGTTGATTATTGTGGCTAAGAAGATAGTTGGTCCTTTGATTCAAAAGAGAGAGGACTACTATGAGGGGGGTGAGGACGAATGAGTTTGTTATTACATCCCGGTTTGTTTTTGATTTTGGTTGGTGTGGTAGCGGCAATTGTACCGCAAAATGCCAGAAAAATCGTTTTGGCAGCAGGTCCGGTGTTGGCATTGGCGATGTTTTTCACTTTGCCGCATGAAGCAGATTTATTGGTCATCCCTTTTATTAATGGTTGGTCATTGCATTTGATGACGATTGATTCGTTGTCCTGGTTTTTCAATGTATTTTTCATTACCTTGGCTTTTTTGGGTGGCGTGTATTCGATGCACAATCCCAGCTGGGCAGAGGCTTTGGCAAGTATGACTTATGCCGGTGCTACTGTCTCGATGGTATTTGCCGGTGATTGGATCAGCTTGATTTTCTTTTGGGAATTGATGGCTATTTCCTCGGTTTATCTGATTTGGGCTAATCATACCGGTCGTTCCAGAAGAGCAGGCTTTAGGTATTTGTTAGTGCATATGTTTGGCGGTAACTTGTTGTTAGCCGGTATTTTCTTTAAGGTTGTTGCCGGTGATATGATGGTTGCTAATGTGAGTGCTACTCACGATGCGGCTTTTTGGCTGATGTTTTTGGCAGTGTGCATTAATGGTGTAATTCCGCCGTTACATGCGTGGGTCGCAGATGCTTATCCGGAAAGTACGATTACCGGTGGTGCATTTATGAGCGGTTTGACGACGAAAGCAGCGATTTATGTGTTAATTCGTTTGTTTGCCGGTACGGATTTCTTGATTATTATCGGTGTAATTATGGCGATTTACGGCGCTATTTTCGCGATTATTGAAAATGATATGCGTAGACTTTTGAGCTATCATATCGTCAGTCAGT
>CAYTOM010000113.1:0-4774 GCA_964439335.1 uncultured Peptococcaceae bacterium
GCTTTTTTCGTGCTTGTAGTGCTGGTTTTAATGGTAGGGACAGCTTGCACAGATGAGAGAAAGTATCGTAGTGCGCAGGAGAGTATCAGAGTGTATATGCATGAGAGTGGAGAAATTGCTGAGATGCCCTTGGAGGAGTATTTGTATGGGGTAGTTGCCGGGGAGATGGATGTGAATTGGCCGAAAGAGGCTCTGGCGGCGCAGGCGATTTTGGCGAGGACTTTTACCTTGGAAAAAATGGCGCGTGGGGGAGTAAAGGAGCATGAGGCTGATGCATCGACGGATATCGCGGAATTTCAGGCTTATGATGCGGAAAAAATTAATGATAATGTCAAAAAAGCGGTCGATGAAACTAGGGGCGAGGTAGTGACCTATGATGGTAAATTGATCAAAGCGTGGTTTTTTGCTGATGCCGGAGGCATGACCGCATCCTCTGCGGAGGAAGGACTAAGCTATAACAAGACCAAGACCCCGTATATCCAAAGTGTCGAGGACCCGGGAGCAAATTTAGAGGATAATGACAATCGTCATTGGGAGGCATATTTTTCTGTAGATGAGGTAAAAGCGGCTTTGGAGGAAATAGGGATAGAAAATATGCCTGAGCTCACGACGGCAGAGGTGGCGGAGTATGGGGCGTCCGGTAGAGCAGTGACATTAACAATAGGCACTGCAAAGGTGCCGGCGGTAGCGTTTCGATTGGCTATCGGTAGTGAAAAGATGAAATCGACGATGCTAGAGGATATAGCGGTGAAAGATGGTGAGCTTTATATAGCCGGGCGTGGCTATGGGCATGGTGTCGGCATGAGCCAATGGGGAGCGAGGGCATTGGCAGAGCAGGGGCGTGATGCCGAGGAAATAATTGAGTATTTTTTCCGCGATATTGAGATAGAGGATATCTATGAGGATTGAGAGGTCTTTTTTACCTCTTTTAGGCATAGTAATGTCTAAAGGAGGTTTTTTTATGGAGAAAAAAGGTGAGCTGGTTTTAGCGGGAAGAAAGCAGTTAGTAGTCGAGGCGGTAGAGTGTGTGGAGGAATTTGATGAAAGAAAAATAGTCCTCAAGACGGCTTTGGGTGATTTAGAGATTTTAGGCAGTGGATTATCAGTAGTGGCGCTAGATTTGGAAAATGGTAAAATAGAGGTTGAGGGCATGGTTAATTCGCTGAAATATCAAGACGCTAAAGGCGATAAGGCACGCAAAAAAAGTAAAAGCATTTTAGCGAAGATGGTCAAATGACGACCATTACGGCATTAAAATGCTGCTTGGTGTTTGGTGGGTATGTCTGGGTGGCAGGAATAATCTATGATTTTTATAATGCGTGGCAAACTAGGCATAAATTTAGCAGGATAGGCTGTTTTTGCGGGGATATGGTGCTGACGGTGGGACTGGGGGGAGGCTTTGTTTGGCTCTATGTAGATTTAGGCGGGATATTTCGCTGGTATATCATCGCGGCAGTGGTGGTAGGTGGGATAGGGTATTATGTGCTGCTCCATAGGGTGGTATTTCGGGTATTTAGTGCGTTATGGCGTGTGATAGGCAAAGGGTGGTATTATTTAATGCTACCATGGCGAAAGCTAGGGAGCTATATTAAAAAATATTATAAAAAAATCAAAAAAAATTTGAAAAAAATTAGCAAAAACTCTGGTAATCCTCCAATGAATGTTATATAATATAGAATATATAATTATTTTTGAAGAGGTGAGGGCATGGCTCGAAAGACAAAGATTAATTGGAAAAGAGTAGTCTTGTGTGTATTTTGTGCTTATGCGGCAGTGCGCCTGATATGCGGTTTTGGTGAGATATACGAGCTAAAGCAGCAGAAAGCACAGCTTGATGCCCAGATAGAAGAGGCTATGCTGGTCCAAAGCGATCTCAAGCAGCAGGTCGAGATGATGTCTCAGCCGGAGGAAATGGAGCGTGTCGCCAGAGAGCAGTTAGGGTATGTCTTGCCGGGAGAAGTAGTTTTGAAAAAAATAGAAGACAGTAATAGTAGTAATGAGTAAAAATTCTAAAAAAATGGAGATATTTTCTTGACACTGCTTGTCGGGAATGTATATAATAAAAAAGTTAGGAAGTAAAACAGATCTGTAAGGAGGATTTTGATTCGCATGTCCACAGAAAAAGGGCAAATCTTGTCTGGTAAAGTAAGCGGTATTACCAAATTCGGAGCATTTATTTCTCTGGAAAACGGTGATACGGGATTGGTGCATATATCGGAGGTAGCCGATACATATGTCAAAGATGTTAATGAATTTTTGCAAATGGGCGATGAAGTCAAAGTAAAGGTCATCACTATTGATGATAAGGGTAAAATTGGTCTTTCTATCCGTCAGGCAAAGGAAAAACCGAAACCGACAGTAAATTTTGAAGACAAGATAGCTCGTTTTATGAAAGACAGCGATGAAAAACTGGCATCATTAAATAAAAATCTTAATTCAAAGCGTCGTAGCGGTAATAGATATTAATTAAAAGTAATCAAAAGCACCTTATGGTGCTTTTTTGTGTATAGGAGTGAGAAAATGAGAAAAGCGATTGTTGATATCGGGACTAACTCTACCAGATTGTTGATTGCCGAGGATGTAAATGGGGCGTGGGAAAAGCTGATTACCAAGCTGGAATTTACGCGTATCGGGGAAAATATCGGAGCAGAGCAAATTATTAAGCCGGAGGCTTTAAAACGCACTGCGGAATGTGTGCGGGAATATGTCAATATTGCTAAAATGGAAAAGTGTGCGCAAATCACAGTGACGGCGACCAGTGCTGTGCGAGATGCCCAAAATCGCGAGGAGGTCTGCGCGGAAATTGCCAAAACCAGCGGAGTAAAGGTGCGTGTCTTAGCCGGTGAAGAGGAGGCGTATTTGAGCTATCGAGGAGCAGTGGGTAATAGCGAGGACAGCTCGCAAACGGCGGTTTTGGATATCGGCGGTGGCAGTACGGAATTGGTCTGGCAGGAAGAAGAGGCTTTGCAGACTCACAGTGTAGCGGTGGGGGCAGTGAGACTAAAAGAACGCCCCGAATTGCGTGAAAAATTGGACGAGATATTGAGCAATTTATTGCCCAAGAAGGGGAAAAAACTTAGAATAGTTGCCGTCGGAGGTACGGCTACGACTTTAGCTATGCTGGATATGGGGTTAGCGGAGTACGATAGCGAGATGGTGTGCGGATATAAACTAAGCAGAGATAGAGTAGATGCATGGCTTTGCAAAATGCAAGATATGAGCATCGAGGAAATTCGCGCTTTAAAGGGAATGCCGGCTAAGCGCGCCGATGTCATCGTGTATGGAGTGAGCATTTTAAGCAGGGTGATGCATTTGCTGGATGTAGAAATGGTGTGGGCAGAGGATCATGATTTAATGTATGCTTTGCTGGAGGAATAGCACATTTTAGGTATTTTGTGCATATATTTAGGTAGGAGGTGTACAAAATGCCAGATAATCAAGCTGTAAAGGAAAGCGATTCGGCTCAGGTGGATTTTTTATGGAATGATGTGGCGGCGGTAAATGATGATAATTGCTGCTTTATTATTTCCAAGGCTATGCTGGAGCTAGCGGATACGACAGAAATTGTAGGGATAGTGGAGACGGGAATTGTCGATATTGTAGGTGAATTTAAAAATGAGGTTTTAAATGGCGAGATAGTGCTGGAAGTAGAGTGTGAGACACTACAGGGAGAGGATAGTTTTAAAATAACGGTGCCTTTTTTGATCGATTATCAAGGGGCTTTGAGTCGCGGTAGTGTCCTAGAGGAAAATTATGCTCATGCCAAATTAGCCGACGAGCGACATATTTTGTTGGAAACAGTTGTGTCAGTGCCGAAAAAAAGTATGGCAGCGCGGAGCTTAGCCAAGATAGGTCATTTTGAGCGCAAAAATACCATTAGGCTACCTATGGATTTGCCTACGGCGTCAGAATTAATCGGAGCGAGTTTGAGGTACCAACGCGGTGAATTTCGGGCGGACAATAATCAGCCGATGGTAGAAATGCTCGGGCATATCGGGCTAATTTATGCAAATGCTGCTGATGATGGAGAAAAAATAGTGTATTATGAGCTGGATGAGCCTTTTACTTTGGCGATTGAGGAGCCATTGGTGGAGGCAGATGCCGGATATTACGCGCTGAATGCGCAGTTGGTAAATGAAAAAGAAATAGTTTTGCAGAGCTTTAACTATCTGTATGGGCAAAAATTAGCCGATATGACGGCTGAGGAGGAAAAAAACGAAGAAACTAGCGATGATATTGCGTCGGAGTATCAGACGCAAATGGAGAATAATTCGCCTGATGAAAGCGAAGCCGAGGAGATAGACGCGATAGACACTAAATTAAAGGATAATTCAAAGGTAGCACGCCCCAATCGTCGTGAGATGCTGGAAAAGCATATGCATCGGCTGGATAAAGGGGTAAAGACGCCACATATCGTCCGCAATATTGAGTTTAATAAATAGTAGTAGGAGCCTTTCTGTGGGAGAAATTTCACTAAAAGAAAGGCTTTTTTGCTGAAAAAAACCGTCATATTTTCTCCTGTCGGGGCATATATATTATGTCAAGGAGGAGGTATAGATGTGGAGCGGAAGAAAAAATATTATCCTGCGCAAAATCATCGATGGGCGCAGGATTGTGGTGCTTTTATTATTAGTAGGAGCGGTGTGGGGCTATAGTGTCGGGTGGTATTCGCCAATGCCAAAAGAGGTTATCCCGATAGTAAAGGAGACAGAGCTCGCCGATGGTGGGGTTAAGTATATTAAAGAAAAGGTGTTTTGGGTGTCGGTGCAGACAA
>CAYTOM010000114.1:0-4769 GCA_964439335.1 uncultured Peptococcaceae bacterium
TCGATAGTACGACTAAATTTGGTTTGATAGTTTTGGTATTTTATATTGCCGGCATCGTTTTACCGGCTACTTTTACCAAAATGCCCGGGGCAGCTGTCTTGAGCTCACTCGGTATCGGTGGTGTCAGTATCATCGGTATGATGGCATTGGGATTGATTTCCGCGCAAAGTATGCCGATCGTTGATTTGGTTAAAACTTGGCAGAAATCCATCGATTGGTCGTTAATTTTATTGGTAGCGGTTACTTTCCCGATTGCAGGAGCGATGACTAACTCCGAAACCGGTATCATGCCGACTATCATGGGTATCACTTTGCCGATATTCAAGAAAATGGGTTTGACGATGTTTATTTTCGTGACGGCGTTGGTTTTGGGTATTTTGACACAGTTTACGCATAATATCGTCTTGGCAGCGATGTTTACTTCGTTCTTAATTCCGATTTGCGGTCAATTAGGCGGTAATATTTATACTTATTTTATGGTGATGTTCTTTACTTTGAATGCCTCTTATGTTACTCCGGCAGCGAGCTTCCAGTCGGCTTTGGTTCATGGTCACGAGCGTATGAGTAGCAAATGGGGCTATATCCTGGGTACGGCTTATTTAATCCTCACCTGGATAGTCAACTTCTTGATTACGATTCCGTTAGGAAATATGCTGTTTAAATAAGAAAGCAAAAGTAAAGCCGACAGTTTTTTGGACTGTCGGCTTTTATATGCACGATTTTTGGTATCGCTTGAGCTGAATAATTATATAAATACCAAAATGCGAATAATTATACATTTGCATTTTTATCAATGACCTGTACGAAATGCCTTGACAAAGGGAAAAACATAGCGCATAATATAACCTAATGTATTTTTAAAGGAAAATTAGGTGATATTTATGAATAAACGCTTTTTAGGCAATAGTATGCTTGTTTTGACAGCTTTGATCTGGGGCTGTGCCTTTGTCGCGCAAAGTATAGGCATGGATTATGTCGAGCCGTTTACCTTTTCGGCGGTGCGCTCGCTTTTAGGGGCGACGGCACTGGTACCGGTGATTTTGATTTTCGATCGTATTAATCGCAAGAGGGGAAAAACGGCAGGTAAATTTGACAAGACGGTTTTGACCGGTGGTATCATCAGCGGTATTTTCTTGGGCGTAGCGATTAATTTGCAGCAAATCGGTCTGGTATATACCTCGGCAGGCAAAGCAGGCTTTGTGACGGCTTTATATATCGTGCTGGTGCCGATATGCGGCATATTTTTGCATAAAAAAATTGCGCCCAGTGTCTGGATTAGTGTGCTTTTGGCAACAGGAGGATTGTATTTATTGTGTATCAATGAAACGCTGACGATTAATAAAGGCGATATTTTTGTCTTTTTATGTGCGTTTGCCTTTACCGCGCAAATTTTAGCTGTGGACCATTATGCACCATTGGTAGATGGGGTGCGCTTATCTTGCGTGCAGTTTTATGTCTGCGGATTGGTTTCATTAATCGGAATGGTTCTCTGGGAGCATCCGGTAGGGGCTAATATTTTAGCGGCGTGGAAGCCTATTCTCTACACCGCATTTTTGTCGACCTCGGTAGCGTATACTTTGCAGATAATAGCGCAAAAATATACCGAGCCGACTATTGCTTCACTTTTGATGAGCTTTGAATCGGTGTTTGCTACCTTGGCAGGATTTGTGATTTTGCACGAGGTTTTAAGCGAAAGAGAGCTATTAGGCTGTGCGATTATGTTTATAGCGGTAATTTTGGCACAAATTCCGCAGAAATTTTTTGTGCGCAAAAAGAAAATATGAAATTAAAAAAGCTGCTTTTTTAAAAGCAGCTTTTTGTGCTAATTTTAAATTAGAGGGTGATTTTGTGAAAAAAGCAGTAATTTATATTCATGGTAAGGGCGGCAGTGCGGCAGAGGCAGAGCATTACCGAGAGATATTTCGCGATTATGATGTCTATGGGCTAGACTATCAAGCTACTACTCCATGGGAGTGCAGGGCGGAAATGACGGCTTTTTATGATAATTTAGCTCGGCAATATGAGCAAATAGAGCTGGTAGCCAATAGTATCGGAGCATATTTGGCAATGAATGCTTTGGCTGATAAAAAGATCAACCGCGCTTTTTTCATTTCGCCGATTGTGGATATGGAGCGCTTGATTGGGGATATGCTCATTTGGGCAGGTAAAACAGAGCAGGATTTGGCGCAAGAGCTGGAAATTGCAACTTCTTTTGGCGAGACGCTATCATGGGAATATCTGTGCTATACGCGGGAAAATCCTATAGTTTGGGGTATCCCGACCTTTATTCTCTATGGAGATAGAGATAATTTGACCGCATACGAAACAATAGCGGATTTTGCCAAGATGGTAAATACTGATTTGACAGTATATCAAAATGGCGAGCATTGGTTTCATACCGAGGCAGAGATGGCTTTTTTAGATGCTTGGATAAGTAAAATTTTAACCGGCTCTCACAGCTTGAGATAGTTTTAGACTCTATGATTTAGAACAATAAAAAAAGAGCAGATATAAAATCTGCTCTAACTATGAATCGAGGTGACTGGACTCGAACCAGCGGCATCTACGTCCCGAACGTAGCACTCTACCAAACTGAGCTACACCTCGATACAACGCTATTTATAATACTACAAAAAAAACTATTTGTCAAGAGAAAATAATGAAAAAATCAAAAAAATATTGAAAAAATATCGGAAAAAAATTACGGAAAAAATTCAGAAAAAACTTAAAAAAATCTGTTCAAATAGCGTTTTATGTGTTAAGATAAATGAGAGGTGACACGATGAAGCAGATGAATATACTAATCCTGAATGGTCCAAACTTAAATATGCTGGGAGTGCGTAAACCGGAGATTTATGGGTATCAAACTCTGGCTGATATAGAAAAAATGCTGCGTGAGCGCATTAGTGGGGAAAATGCTGTGCTGGATTTTTGCCAGAGCAATCACGAGGGCGAATTGGTAGATTGGATTCAGCAGGCAAGGGGTAAATATGATTATATTTTATTAAATGCAGCTGCCTATACCCATACCTCTGTAGCTATTCGTGATGCGATTGAAGCTGCCGAAGTACCTACTATAGAGATACATTTGAGCAATACTGCGAAACGCGAGGAATTTCGCCATGTCTCATACATTGCTCCGGTGTGTGTAGGTACAGTGTGTGGATTTGGTGATTTGAGCTATATGATGGCTTTGGAATATGTCTTAGCGATGAATAAAGATAAGGGGTGCAATAATGAACAGAGTTAAAGCGTTGCAGGAAAGATTGAAAAAAGAAAGCATAGATGCGATGCTGGTTTCATCAGATGAAAACAGACGCTATTTGAGCGGTTTTACAGGTACTTTTGGGCATGTGCTTTTGAGCCAAAGCGAGGGGTGGTTTTTTACTGATAGCCGCTATGTCTTGCAGGCAAAAGAGCAAGTCAAGGATTTAAAGGTAGTATTATTAGATCATTTTGATTTGCCGTTAGCCATCAAGCAAATCATGGATAGTCGCGAATTGGATACCTTGGCTGTAGAGGCCAGTCGCGTGACCTTGGACTTTTATCAGAGTTTGTGTAATCAATTCGGGCGCAAAGCGATTATCCCGGCGCTTGATTGGGTTGAGGAATTGCGGATGATTAAATCTGAGGACGAAATTGCTTTGATTGCGCAAGCGGAAAAAATCGGTGATATGGCGTTTAGTCATATTTTAGATTTTATCAAGCCGGGCATGACCGAGCAAGAGGTCGCCTTGGAATTAGAGTTTTATATGAAAAAGCAGGGTGCCTCGGCTTTGAGCTTTAGCACTATCGTCGCATCAGGTCATCGCTCACAAATGCCACATGGTGTAGCCAGCGATAAAGTCATCGAAATGGGCGATTTGATTACGATGGATTATGGTTGCGTTTATCAGGGCTATTGCTCGGATATGACGCGCACGATTGCTTTAGGAAGTATCACTGATGAGCAAAAGCGCACCTATAATTTGGTTTTAGAGGCGCAAAAAGCGGCTATCGAGGGTGTACACGCCGGAGTATTGGGCAAAGATATTGATAATATAGCTCGCGAGGTATTTAAGAAAAATAATGTGTTGCAATATTTTGGTCATGGATTAGGGCATAGTTTGGGCTTAGAGGTGCATGAGGAGCCGAGATTTTCCGCAAAAGATGAGCATATCATCAAGGAAAACATGGTCATCACCGTCGAGCCGGGATTATATTACAATGGTCATGGAGTACGCATCGAAGATGTCATCGTAGTCAAAGAAGATGGTTGTATTAATTTGACTAATTCATCAAAAGAACTAATTATTATTTAAAAAATGTATCTTAGGACTTTTCAAAAGGAAAAGTTTATGATATAATAAATAAGCTAATTATGAGCATAATAGGAGAGGATAAACAAATGGCTGAAATGATTTCATCGAATGATTTTAAAACCGGTGTAACTATCGAATTGAACGGCGATCCATGCATGGTAAAAGAATTCCAGCATGTAAAACCCGGTAAGGGCGCTGCTTTCGTTAGAACCAAAGTACAAAATTTAAGAACCGGTTCGACTACTGAATTAACTTTCCGTGGCGGTGAGAATATTCCTAAAGCTACTATGGAAAGAAAGAACATGCAGTTCTTATATGCAGAGGGCGACGATTATGTATTTATGGACAACGAAACCTATGACCAAATTTCTTTGCCGGTAGGTCAGTTGTTAGGTAAAGAAAAATACTTAATCGAAAATACCGATTGCCAGATCAATTCTTACAAAGGCGAAATTATCGGTATCGAAT
>CAYTOM010000115.1:0-4744 GCA_964439335.1 uncultured Peptococcaceae bacterium
AGCGGCATTGGCACCGACTTTTGCGGCGAATGTAGAGCGAGCTGAGGAATTGGCAGCGATCGCGGCGAAAAATGGTGGAGTATTGGCAGATAGTGCGGAAAATATCGCAGAAATTTGGCCTAATTTGGAGATGACCGGCTGCTGGCTCAGTGCGGCTGTCGGGCGTGATGCTAGAGAGGTGCTGGCGCTTTTGCCGAAAAAGGTACGCAGTATCGATTTGGGGTATGGCGCGAGTGAGGGCAAGTTTAATATTCCGCTAAAGTTAAATACGCCTTTTGGGGCGATTGCTCCGTTTGCAATTTTGTATGAATTTTTGTCGATGGACGATGGTAAGTGCTACTGGGCGTGGGAGGTAGAAACGGGTAAGTATTATGAGATGGTAATTACGACTTATTCCGGTTTGTACCGCTATCGGCTTGGGGATATTGTGCAGATTGGTGATTTTGTGCAAAATACGCCACAGATCAAGTTTTGTGGGAAGCGTGGCGAGGCGTTTAGGCTAGATGATAGAGATATTTATGGGTATCAGATTGCCGATATTTTGGAAGATGGTGAAAAAGAGTTAAATGTACGCTTGGATTTGCTCCAGTTTTATGCTGATAACGAGGGCTATGATTTGTTGGTTCAGGGATTAGAGGTGGAGCGAGCAGCTGATTTTAAGGCGTATGTGCAGGAAAAATTTGCGGCTAGATTGGGCATGGTACCACGAGGGATATATCTGATGGACGACGAGTATAAGCTCAGCTTGTTTCATGAGAGAGTGCGCCCGACGCGGACTATTTGTGGCATTAAACTGCCGATGATGATTGAGGAAATACCCAAGGAGCATATTGTCAAGATAGTATAAAAAAACCCCTATTTCTTTGAGAGAAATAGGGGGTTTTAAGTAGTACCGAAATCGGTAGATTTTAGAGAAATGAGGTGACGGTATTGACAAATTCACGGAAAATATACTGTGGGTCAGAGGAGGCATAGATGACAGTGTGGTAAATGATTTGCTGGGCGCCCTCTAAGGGTTTGGCAACAAAGTATTTGTTATCTAAAAGGTTGATGTAGGCGTAGTGGGGCATGAGGGAGACGGCGTCCATTTCGCGCAAGACTTGCTTGTGAAAGTAGATGTTGTGCGCGGTGTAAAGGGCGACGCCACTTTGTTTGGCGATGCCTTTGCTGACGGGAACGATATTTAGGTAGGTAAAGACGCGGGAGGCGATGTCGTTTTGGGCGATGATCTCTTTTTTAGCGAGAGATGATTTGGAGGAGACGCAGCCTACCAGGCGGTCGGTCAGGATAATGTTGTATTTAAAGAGGTTGTTGTTGAAAATTTTCAGCTGTTCTAAGAAATATTCTTCGTTGATGCTGAAAAATGCTAAGTCGCAGTCGTTGGATAAAATAGCGGGAAAGACTTCTTTGTAGGAGACTTCTTTGATGGATATTTTGACTTTGGGATATTTTTTGGAAAAGGAAGCGATGGCTTTGGGAAGGACGGTACTGGCGACGACGGAGGAAGAGTAGACTTTGATACGGCGGACAGTTTCCGGTGGTTCCTCCAGCTGGGCATAGAATTGCTCAATCAAAGCATCGTAGTCGTGGAGAAAGGGGTTAGCGCATTTTAAGAGAGCTTCGGCGTGCTCGGTCAAGATAACGCCGGAGGCACTGCGCTCTAGGAGGGATATTTTCAGCTCGCTTTCCAGCTGTTTTAGGCTGTTGGACATAGCTTGCTGTGAGACAAAGAAGCGTTTGGCTGTTTTGGAGATGGAGTGGGTATTTTGGATATCGCTGAGATAGCGTAGTTGCTCGATACGCATAAGATAAGCTCCTTTCAGATATTTATATATTACATATATTATAGCATAAAATTTTATAAGTGTAAAGAATAGGAAGGAAAGAAAGATAGAAATTAGATAAGTATTTGTAATGCGTTACAAATATTATTTGTATTTCACAAGAAAAATGAGTATTAATTGTGGCAAAAAAGCGATAAATATAGGCATATGCTAATGAGTTGAACGATGTGATTGTAAAGAAAAAGTATAGTAACAATATATCTTTGTTACCCCTCACAAAATACAAAAGGTATAATATTAATAAAAGAAATACGACAATTATTGGTAGTAATGTGAAAGGTGGACAAATATGGAGATGAATATCCCACAAAAAATCAGCGCAGATTTAGTGACACATTTGCAAAACAATTGGCAAGATGTGTTTGGTGATTGCGAAAAGATGCAGCGTGAAGTTTTGGCAGATATTATGAAATATGGCAGTGGTAGTGATTACGCCCGAGATAAAGGATTTGCCCAAGCTAAAAGCTATGAAGAGTTTGTAAAATTAGCGCCTATTTCTGAGTATAGTGATTATTGGCAATATATTAATAAAAATATGGAGAAAGATGCCAAACAATTGACTGCGGCTCCGACGGATCATTATTTGACGACGACAGGGACTACCGGTGAGCCTAAGTATTTTGCCGAGACGGCATTGGGAGCGGCAGCTAAGCAGGCGGTAGTGGATATTTGGAATATGTCGGTGGCAATGCAGGTGCCGGTGATGCAGAGTCCTGATGTCAAGATGATGATGGTCGTAAATTGTTTAGATGATGAGTTTGCTCCTAATGGGATAGAGATTGTGCGCTCGTCGGGTAAATCTGCCAAGGCATTGTATGAGAGACATCCGGAGGTGTATATTCATCCGTATGAGTTTATCGAGGCAAAGATTACTAATGCCGAGTGTGATTATATGCAGGCGGTGTATACGGTGGCAGAAAAGGGATTTAATATGCTTTTCTGCAATAATTTAGCGCATTTTGGGGCTATTTTAGATGTAATTGAGGCTAAGCCGCAGCAAATTATTGATGATATTCGTACGGGGCATTTTAGTGTAAATTTGACGCCAAAGGATAGAGAGTTTTTAGAGGCGAGGTTTGGTGCGCGTCCTGAAAGAGCGACAGAATTGGCGGATATTTTGGCTAGTGATGGGAAACTGAGCTATGAAAAGATTTGGCCGGAGTTTTGTTTTATTGGGGCGTGGTTGTGTGGCTCGATAGGGAGAATGACGGAAGATGTCTTGCGGAGATTGCCGGAGAGCATTAAATGTATTTCGGAGATGTATGGCAGCAGCGAGGCAATGATGAGCGTGCCGATGGAGTTTGGAGTGTCCTATGGGGTGCTGGCATCGTTTGGCTTTTTTGCGGAGTTTTTGCCGTTAGATGGTGGCGAGCCTGTGCCGGCATGGCAGGTCAAAGATGGGGAGTATTATGAGATATTGCTCACGACCTATTCGGGGCTGTATCGTTATAATCTGCATGATATTGTGCGAATTTGCGGATTTATGGGGACTACGCCAAAGATAGATTTTTGCTGTAAGAGTATAGAGGTATGCCATTTGCCAAAAGGTGATTTTTATGCTTATGATTTAGGTGAGCTGATAAAAAAAGCCGAGGGCGAGATGGGAGTATTGCTGAGCTTTTATCAAGCATTTGAGAGCGAGGGCAAGCTGAATTTAGTATTGCAAGCGTATGAAGATGATTTTGATTATGCGCGATTTAATGCGGAGCTTTTAAAAGCAGCGCAGGAGATGGGCGTGGAGCTGGAAATGGTGTATGCGATGGATAAAGGCTATCGGACGGCACTTTTCCAAGAGCAAATGACGCGTGGGCGTGGAATCCAGGCGATTAAGCTACCGGTCGTGATAGCCGGTGCTCCGAGCAAGCATATTAAGCATATTTTTAATGTATAATAAATGAAAAAAGCCTTGTCGCAGAGCGATGAGGCTTTTTTGCGTGGAAAATTATTCGTCTTGGGCTAAGAGTTGCTCGTTCATGCTTTGGATAAAGCCGGAGATGATGGCACCTTGGCAGATAAAACGGCGAATATCGGCAGAATTTTCTTTAGGCTCCAGGGATTTGACCTGCTCGAGGAAGTAGAGTGAGGTTTTGGCATGAGTCATGACAAAATCGTTATAGATAGTTTGAATTTCGGATTCGCTTAAATCCAAGGGAAGGAGTTTTTGCATTTCGCTGATGCTTAAAGTCGGCTTTAAGGTGCAAATCATTATGAGATAGGCTAGGTGCAGACGAGAATATTTCTTTTTATGCGGAGGGGGCAGGAGTTTAAGGCGGACATAGTTATTGATCGTGCTGGGGGTGATGATAGGGGCAGTAGGCTCATTTTTGCGCTGTGAGGCAATAGTTAGGTATTGTCCTAAAATAGCGACAACTTGGTCCATATAGAGGTCGATAGGTGGCAGGTCGTCCCAGGTCGGCAAAAAATAGCCGGTGAGGTCTTGCTCCCATGCTTGCAAGGTTTGCATAATGTTTTCAGGATTGTTCATTGTAATCACCTCATATTTGTAGTGTAATCATTATATCATCTTGGGAATAAAAATGCAATAGGTAATAAAAAATATTATTTTAAAATTAAAACAAAAATGCTTGACAGCGAAATTAAAATGATATAATATAATATCGAATATTAGATGACGCATAACTAAGGGGGATTTGAGATGACAAAGAACGATGTAGCAGTGAGAACGCAAAGTGTAGGTGAGGAGATAGCAAATGCTATTTCGCATGGGGTTGGTTGCGCATTAGGGATAGCAGGACTGGTGCTACTTTTGGCGCAGGCTGTGGGACAAAGCTATCCGCTTGCGATAGGTTGTGCAGTGGTATATGGGGCGAGTTTGATTATCCTATATGGGGTGTCGGGGACTTATCATGCGTTGCCCAAAAGCAAGGTCAAGGCAGTTT